>JACDAS010000032.1 GCA_013695295.1 Actinomycetota bacterium
CCAGACCTCCTTCACCCCGAGCGCCCACACCTGCGGGTTGGCGCCCTGGAGGCCGAAGCGCTCGATCGCCGCCCCCGTCAGGTGGCCCTGCGTGCCCTCGGCCAGCACCGTCACCCGCGCGTGCACCTCGGCGCCGGGATCGAAGTTCCCGAGCTCCTGACCCTCCCGACCGCGGCCGCGGTCGCCCGTGCGGACGCCGCGCACGCGCCCGTCCGAGATCAGGAGCCGGGTGGCCGAGGTCTCGGGCAGGATCATCGCGCCGCCGGCCTCGGCCTGCTCCCCGAGCCAGCGGCCGAGCTGCGAGAGGGAGGCGACGTAGTTGCCCTCGTTCCGCATCGTGGGGGGCGCGGGGATCCGCAAGGCGCGCCTCGGGGTGAGCATGTAGACGGCCTCGCTTCGGACCGGCCCGTAGAACGGCATGTCCTGAAGCCGCGCGCGGGCCTTGAAGAGGCGCCGGAGCGCCCGCGGGTTGACGACCGCTCCTGAGAGAAGGTGCGAGCCGGGGGCCTTCCCCTTCTCCAGGACCGCCACGGGGACGTCCCCGAGCCGCTCCCGCACCTCCGGCGCGCCCTCGAGCAGGTGCCCGAGCCTGATCGCGCACGCGAGCCCCGCCGGGCCTGCCCCGACGACGAGGATCCCGACGTCGATCCGCTCGTCGGCGGCCGCGGTCGGCGAAGCGATCGCGTCTGACGCCTTGAACGGCGGCGGGTAGTCGGCCGGCCTGATTCCGGCGTCCGCCCTAGCCACTCTTGCGGGCCCGGACGAGCTCGGTCAGCTTCGGCAGGATCTCGTGCAGGTCGCCGACGACGCCGAGGTCGGAATACTCGAAGATCGGCGCGTTCGGGTCCTTGTTGATCGCGACGATGACGCTCGACGACTGCATGCCGACCTTGTGCTGGATCGCGCCCGAGATACCGCAGGCGACGTAGAGCTTCGGCGCCACGGTCTTCCCGGTCTGCCCGACCTGGGTCGCGTAGGGGTACCACCCGGCGTCGACGACCGCGCGCGTCGCCCCGACCGCGCCGCCGAGCGCCTTCGCAAGCTCCTCGACCAGCGTGAAGTTCTCCGGGCCGCCGAGCCCCCGACCGCCCGCGACGATGACGTCCGCGTCCTCGATCGAAGGGCCCCCGGACTCCTCGTGGGCCTGCTCGACCATCGTCGCCGCGAGCGAGAAGTCCTCGAACTGCGGCGTGACCTCGGTCACCTCGGCCTCGCCTCCCGTCTCGCTCGGCTCGAACGTGCCGGAGCGGACGATCGCGAGCCGCGGCTCGGAGCGCCAGCCGACCTCGGCGTAGACCGAGTCGGCCAGCGCGGGTCGCCTGCCCACGAGCCGGCCGTCCTCCGAGCGGAGGTCGGTCAGGTCCCAGTTGAGACCCGCGTCGAGTCTCGCCGAGAGCCCGGCAGCGATGTCCGCAGCGAGGACGGACTGGCCGAAGAGCACCGTGCCGACCCCGTGCTCTCGCACGAGCGCGGCGAGCACGTCCACGCGCGGCTGCGGCAGCGGCGCCTCGAGCCTCGGATCGTCCGCGACGAAGACCCGGCGCGCCCCGAAGCTCCCCGCGCGGGCCGCCAGGTCGCGAACGCCCGAGCCGAGGATCGCGGCGGCGACGGCTCCGTCGGCCAGCGCCGCGGCCTTCGACAGCACCCCGAGCGAGCCCTTCTGGAGGACGCCCTCGTGGTGCTCGAGGAAGACGAGGGTGGTCAGACGAGCCTCCGCTCCACCAGGAACGCCACGATCTGCTCGGCGCCGCTGCCGTCGTCGGAGATCTTCTGCGAGTCGCCGCGGGCGGGTGGGTCGCCGAGGGCATACACCTCCGTCCGGGAGCCCTGGTCGCCGGCACGGTCCGGCTCGACACCGAGGGCGGTGAGCGAGACGAGCTCCTGCGGCTTCGACTTCGCGCTCATGATCCCCTTCAGGGACGGGTAGCGCGGCTCGTTGATCGCATCCGAGACAGCCACGACCGCCGGGAGCGGCGCCTCGATCACGTCGTAGCCGAACTCGGTCTGCCGCTTGCCGCGGACCCGGCCTTCGGCCAGCGAGAGCTCGGCCACCTGCGAGATCGTGGGCAGGCGCAGGCGGTCGGCGACGGCCGCCCAGAGAACGGCGCCGTCGGAGTCAGATGCCTGCTGACCGAACAGGACAAGGTCGGGCTCTTCGCGCTCGAGCGCCTTCGCGAGCGCGTAGCTCGTGGCGACGAGGTCCGATCCCGCAGCGGCCTCGTCGCTGATCAAGAGCGCACGGTCGGCACCCATCGCGAGCGCCTTGCGAAGGGTGTCCTGCGCCCCCTCCGGAGCCATCGTCACGAGCAGGACCTCGCCACCCCCGGCGGCCTCCTTCAGGCGCAGTGCCTCCTCGACCGCGTGGACGTCGAAGGCGTTCAGCACCCCTTCCCCGGACCGGTCGAGCCGCTTCGTCTGCGGGTCGAGCCGGCGAGGGGCGGCCGCGTCGGGAACCTGCTTCACGCAGACGGCGATCTTCATGCGTCGGCGAGTCTATCCAGGCCGCGCGGCGCCACCGCGCGGCTGACCGGCCGCCAGAACGGCTGCTAGGGTACCCCGCTTCGAGCTCGAACCGGAGCTTTGACGGAGCCTTCCATCCGACGCAGCCGGCCGACAGCCCGAGGAGCTTGCCTCCTGCTCTTCATCGCCCTGCTCGCAGGGACGGGCGCTGCACGGCCCGGCACGGCCGCCGTGCCGAGGCGTGCAGGCGTGCCGCAGTTCATCTTCCCCGTGGTCGGGCCCGTCACCTACACGAACGACTGGGGTGACTCGCGCGGCGACCATTCCCACCAGGGCAACGACCTGCTGGCCCCCCGCCGCGCGCCGGCGGTCGCGACGGAGGACGGACGCATCAGTTTCCACACGACCTCGTCGCTCGCCGGCTGCATGCTCTACCTCTACGGCGACAGCGGAACGACCTATCTCTACATCCACCTGAACAACGACCGCACGAAGCGAAACGGCAACCAGGGCGCGTGCGTGGCCGGCACGGCGTACTGGAAGGGGATCAAGGATGGCCAGCGGGTCAAGGCGGGACAGCCGATCGGCTACGTCGGCGACTCCGGCGACGCGGACGGGACGCCGCACCTCCACTTCGAGGTCCACCCGGGCGACGGCGGGGCGGTCAACCCGTTCCCCTATCTGAAGAACGCCCCGCGGCTCCTGTTCATGGCCCCGGCGGGCAGCACGGTAACCCTCGCCATGACCGGCTCCTTCATCTCGACGGCACCGGGTCTCGTCAGGGTGAAGGTCGACACCCTCCGCGTCCTGCCGGTCGGGCCGGTCCTGGCGCGGCTCGCACGCCCGATCGTGCTGACCGTGCCGCCGGACGCGCTGGTGCAGAAGCTGCTGCCAAGCGGGATCGCGGGCTCGGCGGCGCAACTCACCTCTGCGCGGCGGGGGCAGCCTGTCTCGGTGCTGACGCTGCCCGTGGCGACCTCGCTCGACGTCCAGCTTGCCCGCGACGGGATCCTCTCCGCGTCACGCATCCTGCTCTCGGGCTAACCAGCCCTAGCAGCCCGTGAAGCGCGCGTCCCGCTTCTCGAGGAAGGCCGCCATCCCCTCCTTCGCATCACCGCTCGAGAAGAGCAGCGCGAAGAACGTCGCCTCCTGGGTCAGGTTCGCCTCCTGGGCTCCCTGCAGGGCGAGATTGACGGCCTCCTTCGCGTAGGCGAGAGCGAGCGGGCTCCTCGAGGCCAGGAGCCGCGCCGTCTCCAGTGTCTTGCCGAGCAGCTCGCCGGGCTCGAAGACCGCGTTCACGAGGCCGCGCCG
Source organism: Actinomycetota bacterium (assembly GCA_013695295.1). Classification (GTDB taxonomy): domain Bacteria; phylum Actinomycetota; class Thermoleophilia; order Gaiellales; family Gaiellaceae; genus JACDAS01. The sequence goes on from JACDAS010000032.1 coordinate 3,772, forward strand.
GAGCGCTTCGTCGGCGCCCACCGTGCGGCCGGTGAGGATCAGCTCCTTGGCGAGCCCGATCCCGCAGATCCGGGCCAGGCGCTGCGTCCCGCCCCAGCCCGGGATGATCCCGAGGTTGATCTCGGGCTGGCCGAGCTTGGCCGTGCTCGAGGCGTAGCGAAGGTCACACGCGAGCGCGAGCTCACAGCCTCCTCCGAGCGCGAAGCCGTTCACGGCGGCGATCGTCGGCTTCGGCATGCTCTCGAGCAGGCGTGCGCAGGCATGGCCGAGCTCGCCCCACTCGCGCGCTGCAAGCACGCCGAGTCGGCTCATGTACTGGATGTCTGCCCCGGCGACGAAGGCGCGGTCGCCCGAGCCCGTGAGGACGACCACGCGAGCCTCGCTGTCCTCCGCCAGCTCGCGAAGAGCGCCGTGGAGCTCGCCGAGCAGCCCGCGGTCGAGCGCGTTGAGGGCCTCCGGGCGGTCGATGGTGACGACGGCGACGCCGTCGTCTCGGGAGACGCCGAGCGCTATGCCGGCACCCGCTCGCGCAGGAAGTCGACGATCGCCCCGGTCGTCGCTCCCGGGGTGAAGACAGCCGAGACGCCGAGGCGCTCGAGCTCGGCGGCGTCGTCGCTCGGGATCGTCCCGCCGACGACAACGAGCACGTCGTCCAGGCCATGCTCCTTCAGTCCCTCGAGGATTCGCGGCACGAGGGTCATGTGGGCCCCGGAGAGGATCGAGATCCCGACGGCGTCCGCGTCCTCCTGCAGCGCGGTCTCGACGATCTGCTCGGGCGTCTGGTGAAGGCCCGTGTAGATCACCTCCATACCGGCGTCACGGAGTGCACGCGCGATGATCTTGGCGCCGCGGTCATGGCCGTCCAGGCCGGGCTTGGCGATCACGACTCGGATCGTCCGCGTCAAGGGCCGGTCCGGAAAGGGGGCCGCCGCTCATGCCGTGGGGCAGCAAGCAAGCTCTGCAAGGCCGCAGGGAGCCCCAGTCTGCGGACATATTGGGGCGAGTGAGAACGCCGCAGCGCGCCGCTGGTCGCGCGGCATGGGCCCGGCAGTCTTGTCGGACAGGCCCTCAAGTCGGCAAGTATACGAGGGTGAAACTGACGGTTGTCGGCTGTTCCCCGGCCTGGCCGAACCCGGGGGGCGCGCAGTCGGGCTACCTCGTCGAGGGCCCCGGCCGGGTCCTCCTCGACTGCGGCCCGGGCGTGCTCGCACGCCTGCGAGCCGGCGAGGTCTGGCCCTCGATCGACGCGATCGTCGTCACGCACTGGCACCTGGATCACTGGGGCGACCTCGTGCCCTGGGTGTGGGGGGCGATGGTCGGCCCGGGCCGGCGGACCGAGCAGCCGGAGCTCTGGCTACCGCCGGGCGGGACTGAGCGCCTGGCCGACTTCGGCACCCGCCTCGGGTGGGAGGACATGTTCGCGAGCGTCTTCAGCCTGCGCGAGTACGCCGATGCCCGGCCCTTCGCGGCCGGCGGGCTCGAGGTGACTGCGCTCGAGTTGCCCCACTACCTGCTGCAAACGTTCGGGGTCAGAGTCTCCGACGGCGACCGGACGCTTGCGTACTCGGGGGACACGGGCCCGAGCGACCGCCTGGTGGAACTGGCCCGTGACGTCGATCTCTTCCTCTGCGAGGCGACGCTCGAGCGAGCCGAGTACGACGGAGCTCCACGCGGGCACCTCTCGGCCGACGAGGCGGTCGAGGCCTTCCGAGCCGCCGGGGCTCGCCGGCTCCTGCTCACCCACCGGCCGCAGGAGCTCTCGCTCGGAGCCGGCCTCGAGCAGGTGCACGACGGACTCGAGGTCGACGTCTAGCGCCTAGATTGAAGGCCCCGCTCGGCGAGGTACGCGCGCTGGGCGCGTCGCCCGCGGTACCAGCCGCCTCCAAGCACTGCGATCGGCACGGCGATGATCCCGGCGAGGATCAGGGCCGGCACGGCGAGCCAGATCGTCGACAGCGCACCTTTCTGATCGGGGTCGGCCGCCGGGCCCGAGCCGAGGCCGGCGCTCAGCTGCCCGTTCCCGGGGAGGCCCATCGGCGTCCACTGCGAGACGAGCCAGTGCTTGCGCGCCCCCTGCCCCACCTTCGTCAGCTCGATGCCGAAGACCATCGAGTGGTCGGTCGCCGGGCGCTTCGCCCGGACCGAGACCGAGAGTCCGAGCGTGTTCTCGTACGAGTAGGCGACGGTGTAGCGGAGCAGTCGCAGATCGGCCGGGTACGGGATCACCGGGATCGTGCCCGCGGCCCACTGCGCCTTCGTGTACCCGGCCTTCAGCGACGGGTGGGTGATGAGCCAGGAGTCGGCAACGTCCTCCCTTCGCACCGCAGTCCGGACGAACTCGTAAGCGGTCGCGCGAGCGGCGCGGATCGCCGCCGCCGAGGTCGGCACGCTCTTCGGCGCCACGTAGACGGACGCGGGCTCGTTGCGGAGCGGCGTGTCGAACGAGCGGCCCGTGTTCCGGAAGAAGACTCCGAGCAGCGCCGTCGCCGTGACCAGGAGCGCGAGGATCGAGAGTCTGATCAGGCGCCGCCGGCGCCGCGGAGAGGAGAGGAGCCTCCTCACGACCCGCGCCGGAGGGAGGTCGGACGAACCGTCAGTCCCGTTCGGTCAGCCGTGGCGGGAACCAGTACGGAGCGAAGTAGTTGACCTTCCACACGGCGGGCGTCCCGACCTTCTTGACCCCGATCCAGAACTGCGTGTCCTTCAGGCCGGAGCCGGCCTCGGGCACGAGCAGGATCTTCAACATCAGCTCGTTTCGGTACGACCACTCCACGCGGTAAGGGCTGAACCCCGCTCCCTTCTTCCAGACCGGGAAGTACTGGACCGGAATGTTGCCCGTCTTCCATTCGGCGAGCGAGAGTCCACCTCGGACCTCGGGCGTGATCAGCGAGTAGGAGGCCTCGAGGTTTCGCCGGGCGACCGCCGAGTCGATGAAGCGGATCGCCACCTGCGCGGCGGCCTTGTTCACCGGGACGGTCTGCTGCTTCGCGGGCACCGGCGTAGCGGGCTCGTTAGAGGGGACCGGGCGCGAGACGTCGGCCGTGTTCCGGATCCCGCCGACGTCGAAGGCGATCAGCACCGCGACGACGCCGGCGAGGAGCACCAGGCCCGACACGATCGGCAGCCACACGGGCACGCGACCGGACGACCGGCCAGGGCGGGTGGAGGCGGGGGCCTGCAGGGAGCTCATCGGACGCAACAGCGTAGACGACGCGCCCGAGCCGAAGTTAGGGCGCCGCTCAGAACACCGGCGTTTCGCGCCAGACGCCCCAGACGCCGCGTAGCGCATCGCACATCTCGCCCATCGTCACATAGACGCGCGCGGCCTCGACGATCGCGGGCATCAGGTTGACGCCGTCGCGGGCAGCCTCCTCCGCGAGCCGGGCGAGGGCCGCCTCCACCGCCGCGGCATCGCGACGCGCGCGCAGCGCCCTGAGGCGCTCGACCTGCTCCCCCTCGAGGGCGGGGTCGACGCGGAGGAGCTCGATCGGCCGCTCCTCGTCGAGCTGGTAGCGGTTGACGCCGACGACGATCCGCTGCTTCGCCTCCACCTCGGCCTGGTACCGAAAGGACGCCTCGGCGATCTCGCGCTGGAAGAAGTTCTCCTTGATCGCGGAGATGACGCCGCCGAGCTTCGCGATCCGGTCGAAGTACTCGTAGGCCTCCTGCTCCAGGGCATCGGTGAGGTGCTCGAGGTAGTACGAGCCGCCGAGGGGGTCGATCGTGTTGACGACGCCCGTCTCGTGCGCGATCACCTGCTGCGTCCGCAGCGCCAGGCGGACGGCGTCCTCGGTCGGGAGGGCGAGTGCCTCGTCGAACGAGTTCGTGTGCAGCGACTGGGTGCCGCCGAGCACGCCCGCGAGCGCCTCGATCGCCGTGCGGACGATGTTGACCTCGGGCTGCTGCGCGGTCAGCGACACGCCTGCGGTCTGGGTGTGGAAGCGCATCAGCCACGAGCGGGGGTTCCTGGCGCCGTAGCGCTCGCGAAGCTCGCGCGCCCAGATGCGCCGTGCGGCCCGGTACTTGGCGATCTCCTCGAAGAAGTCGAGGTGGGCGTTGAAGAAGAAGGAGAGCCGGGGCGCGAAGTCGTCCACGTCGAGGCCCCGCTCGACGCAGGCCTCGACGTAGGCGAAACCGTCGGCGAGGGTGAAGGCGAGCTCCTGGGCCGCGGTCGACCCGGCCTCGCGGATGTGGTAGCCGGAGATCGAGACCGGGTGCCACTGGGGCAGCTCGCGCGAGCAGTACTCGATCATGTCCACGACGAGCCGCATCGAGGGCTCGGGCGGGAAGATCCACTCCTTCTGCGCGATGTACTCCTTGAGGATGTCCGTCTGGATCGTCCCGCGGAGCTGCGCCCGGTCGACGCCCTGCTGCTCGCCGACGCAGACGTAGAAGGCGAGCAGCATCGCGGCCGGGGAGTTGATCGTCATCGAGGTCGAGACCTCGCCGAGCGGGATGCCCGCGAAGAGGGTCTCCATGTCGGCGAGGGAATCGATCGCGACGCCCTCTCGACCGACCTCGCCCAGCGACCGCGCGTGATCCGAGTCGTAGCCCATCAGGGTCGGCATGTCGAATGCGGTCGACAGTCCCGTCTGGCCATGCTCGAGCAGGTAGCGGAACCGCTCGTTCGTCTCCTCGGCGGTGCCGAAGCCCGCGAACTGCCGCATCGTCCAAAGCCTCCCGCGGTACATGGACGGGTAGACCCCCCGCGTGAACGGGTACGTGCCGGGGTAGCCGAGATCGCGGTCGTGGTCGATCTCGGCGGTGTCAGGGGTGTAGAGCGGCTCGTTGTCGAGGCCCGAGATGGTCGAGAAGAGCTCCCCCTGGCGCTCGGGCGTCCGGTCGTAGAGCTCGCGGCGCCACTCCGCGGTCGCGTCCAGGTCCTGACGATCCTCGGTCGCGGCCACGTCGGGATTGTAGGCGCGGCCGCTCAGGCAGGTCCACTGACGTCGAGCACGAGCGGGCCGGGCGGGCCGCCCCGCGCCGCTACCGTGTAGGGCAGGCGTGCGCGCAGCTCGCCGAGAAGCGGGACGCGCTCCGTGAACACGATGTCGATCCTGGCGCGCTCACCGGCGAGGCCGCTGATGTGGATGTCCACGACATGGGGCAGCCGCGCGAGCTCTCCCTCGAAGGCCGAGAGGGACTCGAAATCGTGGAACGGGCCAGCGTCGAGCGAGAGCTCACAGGGAAAGACGGCGTCGTCGGCGAGCTCCGAGCCGCCGCCCTCCTCCGTGGTGCGGAGTCCACCCTCGAGCCGTTCGGAGTCCTCGCTGCGCCTGGCCGCGAGCCGCGACTCGTGCTCCCGGCTCCCCTGTCGCAGCAGGTCGAGCTCGAGCTCGAGCGAGCGGACGGTCGAGCGCAGCTCTCCGAACACGCGCTCGACGTCCTCGCGACGATAGCCGCCCCCGAAGCGGCGAAAGCGCAGCAGTGGCCGCGGTGCGACGTGTCTGACCGACAAGGCGAGGCCTCCTACATGCTCTCTCTAGAGGTTGTCCGACCCCCTGCGCGTAGTAGGTTACGGCCAGGGTCAAGTACCCGGGAGACGTGGGCTTTCCTTCCCAGTTCACCGACGTCGGCGCCCCGGCGGCCAGCGATCGTCGCGACGATGCGGCCGGTGCCGCGCAGGTCGTCGTCTTCTTCGCCGTCCCGGCGCTCCTCGTCCTCACCGTAGCGGTCGGCTTCCTCAGAGCGGCGGGGGATGGCAGGGCCGGTGAGATCTTCCTCCTCGGAGTCGGAATCCTGCTCGCCTACGCAGCCGGGCACCCGGGTGGCGCGCTCGTAGCGCTCGGCCTCACAAACGCCCTGCTCGCGCTCGAGGCGCATTATGGCCGCCTTGACCGAGACCACCTCGGCGGAGTGCTCCTCTTCGCCTGCGCATTCGCGGGCGCGGCCTTCGCGAGCGCCCAGCTCCGTCAGCGCTTCGAGATCTGGAACGGACGGGCTGCGCCGTCGGCAGCGGTCGAGGTCGAGTCACTCGACCTCGCGGTCGACCGGGCGCTGCAGTCGGGCGAGACCGTGAGTCTGCTGGTTGTGCGGCCCGACGGGCTGCCCGAGCTCGCCGAGCTGTACGGGCCAGATGCGGCACGCGTCGTCCTCGGGCGGGTCTCGGGGGTGCTCCGCGAGCTGCTCGGCGAGACGGATCAGCTCCTGCGGCACAGCCTGTTCGACTTCTGGGCGATCCTGCCCGGGGCGCACTCCGAGGTCGCACGGACGACCGCCGAGCGCATCCGGCTCGGCCTGCTCCAGCGAGCGGTCGAAGTGGCACCCGAACAGGCCGTCGCGGCGACGCTGTCGGTCGGAGTCGCCTCGTCCCCGCGTGATGGCGCGGCCCGAGGATCGCTGCTCGAGGCGGCCCAGAGAGCGCTCGACGCAGCGATCGAGCTCGGAGGCAACCGAACCCTCCTGCACTCGATCCCGCCCGGGGCGCCGGCCGGCTGGGGGCTCCGGTTCGAGCAGGCGGGCCTCGATTCGGGCGCCGAGGGTCGAGCCTGACGCCGACGCCGAAGTCCCGGCCCGAGGAGCGCGTCCATCCGCTCTTGCCGCCGCTCGCCCTCGCGCTGATCACGCTGATCGGCGCCGCGCTCGTGATCGTGTTCGACCCCGGAGACGGTGCTGCAACGAGGTCTGCGACGCCCTACGGCGGCAGCAAGCAGGAGCCGGGCCCGAGGCGGAACGGGAACGGCGACTACGGCGGCCGCAAGCAGGACGCTGCGAAATACGGCGGCGGCAAGCAGGACGTTGCCGAGTACAGCGGCGGCAAGCGGAACGTCGACGAAACGGCGGCGCTCAGCCTTCCGTGGCTCGTCCGCGAGCTGGGGTCACCGCGCCCGCGAGCTCCGCTGTCCCGACGGGTCGCGCCCGGCTTTCGGGTCGCCTTCACGCGCAGGGGCTACGTGATCACCTACGGCAGGGCTCGCTTCGCGCGATCGGCCACCCGCCTCGCGCACACGGGCCCCTTGCAGCGGTTCGCACACGGGGTCACCCGCCGGACCCCCCTCGGCGAAGACACGACCGTGCTCCGGCACGGAGCCACGATCGCCTACATCGTGGTCCGTCGACACCGGGGGGTACGGCTGTGGAGCTGGCAGCTCGAGACCAACCTCCGGCCCCGTCTCCGCGCGGACGGATCGCTGCTTCTGCGCGGGCGTGCGACGTTGCTCGTCCAGCCGCCGGAGGTCATCGACCGAAACGGGATCGAGGTCACGCCCCCGGGCGCCAGGTGGCGCCTCGCCCGCGAGGGGAACGGCTGGCGCCTGGCCTACCTCCTGGACGACTCGAGGTTGCCGCTCCCCTACGCGATCGCGGGCTAGGTCCCTAGGAACCCGTTTTCAGCGAAGCGCGACCTCCACCGCGAACGCTGCGGCCACGACGAGCAGCGAGACGCCAATCGCCCGACGCAGCGTGACCTCCGAGAAGCGCCCCGTCATCCGCGCGCCCAGCCAGGCCCCCGGGAGCGCCCCGGCGAGTCCGGCGGCGAGGAGCCCCCACTCGACCTGCAGGCGCGCGGCGTAGGTCGCGAAGGCGAAGAGTCCGAGCGCGAAGCCGACGACGAGGTTCGTCCCGACCGCCTCCTGGGCCCGCAGCCCGACCGCGCGGAGGAGCGCCGGCATCCGCAGCGTGCCGAGAATCACGCCCGCGGCCCCGCCGACGACCCCGATCGCGAATCCGAAACCGGCCGCGGGAAGCAGGCGTGGGCGTTCCAGCGCTCGCCCTCGTATCGGTCGAAAGAGTAGGTCGACCCCGTTCCAGGCGAGCACTGCGGCGATCGCGGCGAGGAGGGCGCCTTCCGGGACTCGGTTGCCGAGCAGCGCCCCCGCGACCGCGCCAGCAACCGACGGGGGAGTCATCCAGCGGACGACGCGCCACGACACGCGGCCGGCCCGGGCGTGGGCGAGCGCGCCGGAGGCGGCCGCAGCGGCGCTGATCGCGATGTTCGTCCCGGCGGCGGCGGCCGGGCTACCCGAGAGCAGCACGATCAGCGGCAGGCGGAGCGTGCCCAGAACGAGCCCCATCGCCCCGCCGAGAACGCCTGCCACGAACGCGCCGGCGAACGCCGCGGCCAGCTGCCAGGCCATCGTCAGCCGTGCGACGCCTGATCCGAGCTGCCCGCAGCGCAGCTGGGGAGGAATCGGTACACACGAGTGCGCCGATTCGCGCTAGCGTCGAAGCCGGGAGGGGGTTCAGGGGCCCCCGTCAGACGCGTCACTCGGATTCTCGAAGGGCCTCCCCGGCGCTGTGCTACCGCGAAGCCCCGGGCTTCCAGAGCGGCTCCGGAAGCCCGGCGTTCGCCGCTCGCGCCAGAATGAAGAGCAGGTCGGAGAGCCGGTTCAGGTACACGAGCGTCAGCGGGTTGATCCCGTTCTCGGCGTCTGCGGCGAGCGCGTCACGTTCCGCGCGCCGGCAGATCGTGCGCGCGACGTGCAGCCGCGCCGCGGCCGGCGTGCCTCCGGGCAGGACGAAGCTCCGGAGCTCGGGGAGGTCGGCGTTGAACACGTCGCAGTCGCGCTCGAGGGCGTCGATCTGCTCCTGCTCGATCCGGAGGCGCCGCTCCTCGGGGGGGTCGAGAAAGGGCACACAGAGGTCGGCGCCAACGTCGAAGAGCTCGTTCTGGACACGCTCGAGCGGGGCCCGGAGCTCGTCGGGCACCCCTTCGGCCAGCACGACCCCGAGCTGCGAGTTGAGCTCGTCGACGGCCCCGAAGGCACCGATCCGGCAGTCGAGCTTCGGAGCGCGCGAGCCGTCGCCGAGGCTCGTCTCCCCCGCGTCGCCGCCCCGGGTGTAGATGCGCGTGAGCCGCACGGGCTCGTCGGGGGCGCGCCGTGTCATCCCGAGACCACTGCCGGCTCGCGCAGCCCGAGCACGGAGCGGGCGATCACGATCCGCTGGATCTCGCTCGTGCCCTCGTAGATCTCGGTGATCTTCGCGTCGCGGTAGTAGCGCTCGACCGGGAACTCCTTCGTGTACCCGTAGCCACCGAGCACCTGGATCGCCTCGGCGGTCTGGCGCCGCGCCATCTCCGAGGCGAACAGCTTGGCCTTGGCGCCCGCTTCGGTGTGCGAGAGCCCCTGCTGCTTGCGCCAGGCCGCGTGGTAGACGAGCAGCCGCGCCGCGTCGATCTCGGTCGCCATGTCGGCGAGCTTCCACTGGATCGCCTGGAACTCGGCGATCCGCTTGCCGAACTGGCGGCGCTCGAGCGCGTAGGCGCGCGCAGCGTCGTAGGCGGCCTGGGCGATCCCGACGGCCTGGGCCGCGATCCCGATCCGCCCTCCGTCGAGCGTCGTCATCGCGACGGCGAAGCCCTTTCCCTCCTCGTGGAGGAGCCGATCCCGCCCGACCTGCGCTCCGTCGAGTGAGAGGTCGACCGTCGAGGACGAGTTCAACCCGAGCTTCTCCTCCTCCCTCGTGACGTGGACATGCTCGGGATCGAGGATGAAGGCCGAGACGCCGCGGCCCCCTGGAATGCCCGGATCGGTGCGGGCGAAGAGGAGGAACGTCCCCGCGTGAGCGCCGTTCGTGATCCACTGCTTCGAGCCGGAGATCGACCACCCGTCCCCGTTCGGAGTCGCGGCCGTCCGGAGCGACCCGGCATCCGATCCCGCCTCGGGCTCGGTCAGCGCGAAGGCACCGAGGTGCTCGCCGCGCGCGAGCGGCGGCACGAACCGGCTTCGCTGCTCGTCCGACCCGAAGGTGAGGAGCGGCAGCGTCACGGCGCTCGTGTGAACCGCGACCGTGACCCCGACCCCCGCGTCAGCCCTCGAGAGCTCCTCGAGCACGAGGATGTAGGAGAGGAAGTCCGCGCCGGCCCCGCCGTACTCCTCGGGGACGCACACGCCGAGGAGGCCGAGCGCGCCGAGGCGCTCGAAGAGCTCGACGGGGAAGCGGTGCTCGCGGTCCCACGCCGCCGCGTGCGGCTCGATCTCGGCCTCGGCGACCTCACGGGCGAGCGTCTGG
>JACDAS010000035.1 GCA_013695295.1 Actinomycetota bacterium
ACCTCGGCGGCGAGGTGGAAGACGAGCTCCGGGCGCGCGTCGGCGAAGAGCCGGGCTGCGGCGTCCATCGAGGTCAGGTCGTAGTTGCGCTTTCGCGACACGAAGACTTCGTGGCCTTCGGCCTCGAGCCGCTCGACCAGGTGCGAGCCGAGGAAGCCCGCTCCTCCGGTGACGAGGACCCGCGTCACGGCGCGGCGACGGAGGCCTTCGGCGCGGTCATCCAGTCGACGCGGCCGATCCAACGGTGGCGGTTCTCGGCGTACCACGCGATCGTCTTCGCAACGCCCTCCTCCCAGGAGACGAGCGGCTCCCAGCCGGTTTCCCGGTGGAGCTTCTCGTAGCCGACCCGGAGCGCCATCACGTCGGTCGCGCCCGGCCGGTAGCGCTCCTTCAGGCTGACGATCTCGCGGCCGGCCGGCCAGTGGCCCGCCGCCTCGCCCGTGCGGATGATCAGCTCGGCCCAGTCGCGCATCGTGATGTTCTGTCCCTGCCCGTAGACGTAGAGGTCGCCGGGGTTGCCGTGGGCGGCGACGGTCAGGTGCCCGCGCACGCCGTCGGTGCAGAAGCAGAAGTCGCGCATCGGGTCGAGCTGCCCCAGCTCGATCTCCGAGCGCTCGAGTGCCTGCGTGATGATCGTGCCGGTGACGTAGCGCGGGTTCTGGCGCGGCCCGTAGTTGTTGAACATGCGTGTCACGACGGCGGGCAGGCCGTAGGCGTCGTGGAAGTTCATGGTCAGGAAGTCCGCGGCGACCTTGGCGGTCGCGTAGATCGACTTGGGGTTGAGCGGCGAGCGCTCGTGCAGGATCAGGGCCCCGGCGTCGTCGAAGTCGTGGTGGTGGCGGACCTCCTCGTGGACGTTGCCGTACTCCTCCGAGGTGCCCGCCGTGTCGAATTTCTCCAGCTCGAGTCCGTGGTCGACGATCGACTGGAGCAGGTTGAGGGTTCCTACGGTGTTCGCCATGACCGTCTCGTACGGCCGGTGCCACGACTCGCCGACGTGCGCCTGGGCCCCGAGGTGGAACACGTACGGCCGGTCCGGGGCCTCGCGCAGGTCGCGGACGAGGTAGTCGATCGAGGTCTTGTCGGTGAGGTCGGCGAACACGACCCGGAGCTGGCCGCGGAGCTGGCCGATGTTGTTCAGCGCGCCGCTCGAGGTTGCGCGGACGAAGGCGACCACGTTCGCGCCCACGTTGACGAGGGCCTCGGTCAGGTGCGAGCCCATGAACCCGTCCGCGCCGGTGACGAGGACGGTGCGGCCTCCGTACACGTCTCCGAACTCCCCCTTGAGCGCGGCGAGGCCTTCGTCGGTCCAGGCGGATTCGGGTCTGTTTGACTTCATGGAGGATGCGAGCCGGCCTCTCGAACGGTAGCCCATCGCGCCGCCGGAGCGCGCTCCGAAGCGGGCTGCTGACGGGCCTCTCGCTCGCGGTCATGAGCGGCACGGCCGCGGCGGTCGGTGCGCTGCTCGCGCACAAGTTCGGCCGCACCGCTGAGACCGACGGCTTCCTCGCGGCGTACGGCGTCTATCTCGTGCTCGTGCTGGCGGCCCAGTCGTTCCGCGTCGTCGTCGTGCCCGACCTGACGCGCGCGGCGGCGTCCGGCCGGCTCGCGACCGAGACGCGCGCCTACCTTGTCTCGTTCGTGCTTGCCGCCGCGGCGGTCAGCGTCGTCGCGGGCCTTCTGCGCCACCCGATTGCCGACGCGATCACGGGCAGCCTGCCGGATCGCTCCTCCGAGGTCGCGGCGGAGGCGCTCGTCTACCTCGTGCCCGCGGCCTTCGCCCAGCTCCTCGCCGCGCTCGCGGCGAGTGCCCTGGCGGCGCGCGACGACTACGGGCTCGCGGCCTTCGCCTACGCCGCGGGCGGGGTCGCGGGGCTCGTCTGCTTCGTCGTGCTCGCAGATGCGCACGGGACGATCGCGCTCGCGTGGGCGGCGGGCCTGAATGGCGCGATCTCGTTCGGCATCCCGCTCGGGGCCCTGCTGCTACGCGGCGAGCTCGCCGGCGGCAGCCTCGAGCTGCGCGTGCCGGCCCGCCTCTGGCGACTCGCCCAGGGCTCGGCCGTCCCGATCGCGATCCAGGGCCTCTACCTCGTCTGCCTTCGGTTCGCGGCCGACCGCGGGATCGGCAGCGTGACGAGCTTCTCCTACGCCTACCTGATCGCGGCGGTGTTCGTGGCCGTCACGGCAGCGTCGGTGGCGCTGATCTCCTCCGCCCCGCTGACGCGCCGGGGTCTCGACGCGGAGGCTGCCGCCGCCCACGTCGTCCACTCCTCGTGGCTGAGCCTGGCGCTGATCGCGGCCGCTGCGGGGATCTTCGCCCTCGTTGGCGGGCGGGTGGCCGGCGTCGTCCTGGGCGATGCCTTCACAGGCGACGTCGGGCGCGAGCTCGGACACCTCGTCGCCTACCTGGCGCCCTGGATGTTCGCATCCGTCGCCTTCACACTCACGTTCCCGCTCGTCTTCGTGATCGGTCGCCCGCGTCCGCTCGTGCCCCTCGCCGCGGCCGCCGTCGCGGTGCACGTGCCGCTCGCCTGGGGACTCGGCAAGGCCTTCGGACTGCCCGGGCTCGCGGTGGCGATCGCGCTCTCGACCCTGCTCGTGCTCGCCGCGCTCCTGTACGCGATTGCGCCGCGGGCCCTCCGGCTCTCGGCCGTCGGCCTCGGCGAGCTCGCCGCCACCGAAGCCGCCCTCGCCGGAGTGTCGTTCGGGCTGCTCGCCCTCGTGCTCGGCGGCATCCCGGCGGCCCTCCTCGGCCTGGCCCTGTACGGCGCGCTGCTCCTCGCCTGGCGTCCGCGCGGGCTGCGCGAGGCGTGGGCCTACGTGCGGGCTCTGCATTGACAGGCCCTTGAGGCCGGTCGAGTCCGACAAGCCGGATAGCCTCGCCTGATGCGCGGCTGGACAGGCCTCTACCGGACGAGCGTCGGGCTCGGGCTCGGGCACCTCCTTCGTCACGGCTACGAGCGGGAGGCCGTGATCCGCGTCGTCGTGCCGCTCGACCCGAGCCGCTACCTCGAGCTGCCCTACGCGCTCGAGGAGCTCCACGCCGCACCCGGAGAGCGGGTGCTCGACCTCGCGAGCCCGAAGCTGCTCGCTGTCGCCCTCGCGCGCCGGGGTGTCCGGGTCACCTCGGTCGACGAGCTCGCCTCGGAGGTGGAGAGCTGGCGTCGGCTCGCGGCCGACGAGCCCAACCTCGAGCTCGAGGTTGGAGACGGGCGCAAACTCGCACAAGCCGACGCGAGCTTCGACCACGCCTACAGCGTCTCCGTGCTCGAGCACATTCCCGAGCGGGGCGACGGGGAGGCCCTGCGCGAGCTCGCCCGCGTCGTCAGGCCGGGCGGCCGAGTCGTCCTCACCCTGCCGCACGCGCGGGAGGCGAGAGACGAGTACCGGGACCGGCCGCTCTACGCCGACCACGGCCCCTCGGCAGCTGGAGGGAGGTACTTCTTCCAGCGCTGGTACGACCCGGCGCGGGTGGACGCGCTGCTCGCGCAGGCGCCGGCGCTCGAGCTCGAGCGGCGCTCCGTCGTCCGCCTCCAACCAAACCTCAACGCCGCCTACAACCGCCTCTTTCCCTGGCTCGTTCCGCTCGGGCCGCTCTTCGGGCTCGCAGCCCGCGAGCGCGCCGACCCGGACGGCGACGTCGTCCGGCTCACGCTCGGGCGCCGCTGATGGCGCTGCGGCGCGCGCTCGTCACGGGCATCGCCGGCCAGGACGGCTCCTACCTGGCCGAGCTGCTGCTGGCCGAGGGCTACGACGTCTTCGGAGTCGTTCGCCCGGCCGCCTCGGGGCCCTACGCGAACCTCGCTGAGGTCGGCGACCGGATCGAGTTGGTCCGGGCCGACCTCCTCGATCAGCGCTCCCTGGTGGCGGCGCTCGAGGCCTGCGCCCCGCATGAGGTCTACAACCTGGCGGCCCCGTCGTTCGTGCCCGCCTCCTGGGACGAGCCCGTCCGCACCGCCGAGTTCGCCGCCGTCGGGGCCACGGCTCTCCTCGAGGCGATCCGCGTCGTCGACGGCGGGATCCGCTTCTACCAGGCGACCTCGAGCGAGATCTTCGGACATGCCCTGGAGTCGCCCCAGAACGAGGACACCCCCCTCGCGCCGCTGACGCCGTACGGGGTCGCGAAGGCGTATGCGCACTTCATCGTGCGAAGCTACCGCGCCCGCTACGGGCTGCACGCGAGCTCCGGCATCCTCTACAACCACGAGTCGCCCCGCCGCCCGGTCGAGTTCCT
>JACDAS010000041.1 GCA_013695295.1 Actinomycetota bacterium
CATTTTCGCCGGTGGACGCACCCTTCTCGGGAGGTATTGAAAACCGATCAATTCCACGATACTCCATGTCGAGATCCCATCCATGCCCAATCCCTCGTTCTACGGGAATGTAACCACCGCGAAATACACACACCTTAGTCAGAGTGGAACCCTCTTGGCACTGGGAGGTGGAGGGCCCGCTTTTTGTGCCCACGCGATATATTGATGTGCCACCCGCCTGGCCAGTTGTGATGTTCGACCCCCCCGCTCGGACGGTTGCCATCCCCGGCGCTGCGCTTCCCGTAATACGACTTTCGTTGAGCGGCCATCGAGCGGTGCGTGTCCTGTCTGCTTCGCTCGTGTCTGAAGCTGAATTAGATATCCGGTGAAACGGCCATCGTGGAAGCCCTTCAACTGGCGGGCGAGCCTTTGTGCGGCGACAATGCTTGCGGCCACCCGAGCTCCAATTACTGCAATCCTCCCGGCCTCGCCCATCTCCCGAAGCCCGCCCGGCTCGGCCATCGCCCCGTTATACCTCCAACGGGCGGCCCGGCGGGGGGCGTGCGGGTGGCGTGGTGGCGAGGCTCGAGCTGGCGAACCAGTATGTGGCTGGCCCGCTACCGCAGGCCCGCCAGCCGCTGCGCCTCATCCAGCCAAGCACTCACAGCGCTGAGCGTCTGCTCGCGGGCAGGGACGCCGTTCGGGAAGAGGGCGCGCAGTAGCGCGTCGCGATTGACGCCCGCGGTGCGTTGTGTGCTCCTGCCGCGGCGACCGCTCGTGCTCGAAGCTGAGTTAGCTCTGCTCGAGCTGCGGCTGCGGCTGCTCCGTTTGCCTGTGGGACGCTGGCTGCCACTCTTCTTGCCGACGACGCCGTGCGAACGGCGGTGAGCACCGAGGGCGGCTGCGCGGCCGAAGCTGCGCCCGCACGCGGGGCACGTGAATTCGTCGCCCGCGTTCGAGCCAGAGGCACTGCTCATGGGCGATGGCGATTTACTAGCGGGACTGCGGCGGGAGGTAGAACGCTCTGCCGCGCTACCGGTCGTCGTATCAGTCTCAGCCACGATGGGTGAACTCCTTTTGTTGGGTGATAGCTGAAGTAGATCAGTTGCACTTCAGGCACGCAAGACTCGGAACTCGCGCTTACGAAGGTGGCGGCGTCACTCTGGCGACGGTGCAGGTAGAGGGTAATCCGCCCTACGACCCGGTGCGCGTCGGCAACAACTTACGATCTGATTTTTCATGGCCGCGACAATTTCTTCCGGTGCATCGCGCAGTGGTGTCTTACTGTCGTGAGCAATCGGTGCCCGTGTGGTTGGCGCAGTAGCTGCCTAACACCCGCGGTCACGAATCAAGTCGCTCACACGAGCGCGACAACAAGGGAGGAACATCGTTGACCAGTCCCTCACAGGGCCTGACCCCGACCCCCTGCACGTCTGACTTGTACGCGGCGCGACTACGCCGGTCGTTGAAGTCGCTACCGATGCTCGACCGACGCGTCATCAGCTGGCGTTTCGGCCTCGACGGAATCACTCTATCGCGGCGCGAGATCGGCAAGCGCCTCAGGCTGACGACTGCGAGCGTCGCAGTGATCGAAGAGGCGGCGCTCGAGACGCTGCGGACGGAGCTCGTCACGGACGTCGCCGCGTGAGCGGTCTCCACGGGCTGCGGCGCCTGTCGCCGAGCGGCATCGCGCGCTACGAGAACTGCCCACGCTCCTTTCAGCTCTACGACTTGGAGCGAGTAGCGCGCAATGAGCGACCGGACGCACGCCTCTGTCAGGGCAACGCCATTCACGCGGCGCTCGAGCGCTTCTTCGGCCTTCCGGTCGAGGATCGCTCCTACACCTCGTTGGAGCGGGCGCTGCGCTCGGTCTGGTGTGCTCATCGCAAGCCGGGAGCCTTCACCTCGCGTGAAGACGAGCGGCGATGCGGGCTGCAGGCGCTCGATATGCTGCGCCGCTTCGTCGAGGACTACGACATCGAAGTTGAGCCGCTCGCCCGCGAGCAGTGGGCATCGGCACACGTCGGAGGCGTCGAGCTACGCGGGAAGATCGACCGCATCGACGCAGGGCCCGACGGCACGCTTGAGCTCGTCGACTACAAGACGGGCCGGCGCCAACTCGACCCGGACGAGCTTCCCGATGACCCTGCGGCACGCGTTTACCTCCTGGCAGCCGAGGAGGTGTTCCAGCAGCCGGTCAGCCGTGTGCGCCTGCTCTATCTGCAGTCAGGGGCCGAGGTGCGCTGGTCGCCGGAGCGCGAGGACGTCGAGGCGATGAAGAACGAGGTTGGAGAGCTGGTCGCCGAGATCAGCTCGACGTCCTTCTTCGAGGCAAGGCCGGGGCCGCTGTGCCGCTACTGCCCGGTCGCCCTGCACTGTCCGGAACGCGGCCGCGTCTCACTCAGCGATCTGGTGCCGGTCGAGAACATGGCGTTCTAGAGCGAGGCACGCACCGAGACCCTACTGCGCACGTAGTCCCCATCCGGCCTCATTCGGGTCAGAACCGCGTTGCCCGCCGGTACGGCTTACCGAAGTCAGGCAGGGGGATATGGACGTCGAGGCGGCGCAGCTTGGCGTAGACCCAGTAGCCGATTGTGATCACCCAATCAATGAGCCAGGTGGCGAGATAGCTAGTCCAGACGAGTATCGTCGGGAGAGCGATCAGGACAAGACCGACAAGTCCAACCAACCATCGTAGACCCCAAGCAAAGCCGACAAGGCCGACGAAAATCGGCAGCAGCCAAGCTCGGCCCCCTAACGGCTCGCCTGCATCGGAGGCCCATAGCCTCCCGTCGAGTGGCCACCAGGGGTCTTCGGAGAACAGCGGGCCGAGTGGCCACCACGAATACCTGCCGAGCCCCCAGTAGAGAAGCGACAGGAAGAACGCCAGCAGCGGCACGGCGAAGAAGAAGAGGACGAACAAGACTGTTCGCTTTCGCGCGACTGTGGCCAGGCTGACCGCCGTCCACATCAGCCAGCGCCGGAGAATCGGGACGTCAGACTCGGCGAGAGCGATGCGAAACGCGCGATCGGCCTGCTCGTCTGGCAAATCGCGCTTGTCGATTAGATAGTCGTGCAGGAGCCCGGCCCTCGTCTGTCTGCCGTGGCTGGCGATGAACCACCACAACCACGCTGGCACCGAGGCAAGGTCCGTTGCGTTGTCTTTCCCCGGTGTGTCAGGCGCCAGGTCGAGCTCGTGCGCCGGAACATTCCATTCCCACTCCTGCCCTGCCTCGCGATCACGCTCTGGTAGCGCGTAGGCGAAGTCGTCAAGTAGTTGAAAGAGGTTCGGGCCAACCTGCCTTAGCAACACCTCCGGTTCGTCAGGTTTGTCCTCGGGCCTCGGCGGCTTCCACCAAGGCTTCCCCGTCCGTTTCTCCCACTCGGACTCGACCTCGTTCGGAAGCTCTCTAAAGGGCATCGGACATCCGTGGCACGTTATTTTAACGGTTGCCGCAGCAGTAGGACGGTGCAGGCGCGGTTTGTGTATCGAACGTTTGGCCACCCATCGTCTAGCGGCGCTCCGCGATCACGCGAACGCTGCTCTTCCGACGAGGCACTAGCAGCCGTGGCTTACGCTGCCTGGAGTGAATGGCGCTCTCCCTCAGAGAGAGCAAGGCGGTGCTTCACGGGGCTCGCCGAGCAAATCCGAGGAGCTCTTGGCGGCCACAATCTCACCGCCGGCCACCTCGTTGCCCCAGACCTGCCAGCCCGGACGCTCACCACGAGCGAACAAGTCCAGGTAGGGCGCCGGCGATGCCTGTTCGACTAGCTCGTAGAAGGCTTCCGGCTTCGCGCTGTGGCGCGTTCTCGCGGCCTCGAACCAGTTGCGAAGGTTCGGGGCCGTCCTGAGGCTTCCGCGGACGCCGAAGACGATGTGCTCGGTCGAGACGCGCCACCAGGTGCCGAGGCCGAGGCCGCGCTTCACCCAGGTCAGCAGACCCACGTAGCGAAAGCCCCAGGCTGAGCAGACCTCGAGCGCGTCCGGCACCTTCGCCACCGGCGCCCACAGGTAAAGATGGCAATCCGGCGCGGCGAGCGCCGGAACGTCTAGGGCAGCGATCTCTTCGCGCGTCATCGTGGCGTAAGCGTCCGCGGCGAGCCCGTCGCCCCAGTCGTGCTCGAAGCGCCAGGGAGGGTCAGCAACTATCGTGCTGAAGGTGCCCTCGGGTAGTGGCGGCGGCTCGGCGATGCTGAGCGTACGGCGGTTCTGCTCGCGCCAGCTGCGGATCACCTGCCGGGCCTGCGCGACCGTCATCTCGGAGATCGCCGGGGCGAGCTCGTGCTGGGCGGCAGCCGGCAGCGGGGCGAGCGCGCGCAGATGCGAGACCGTCAGCTGTGCCTCCGGAGGCACATTGGCGAGCACGCCGGCCGCCTCCAGGTAGCCGTAGGCGGTGCGGCGGCCAAGAGCGAAACGCTCGCGCACGTACGACGCGAACGACGGATGGCTCTCGCGGTAAAGGCGGCGGTCGCGGATCTCGCGAAGAGCAAGGGCGACCTCGACGAACGTCTCGAGGCCCCGCTCGACAGTCGCCTCTAGCGAAGCGAGCTCTCTAAGCTCAGCCCGAGTCAGCGAGCTCGCTGCAGTGAGCGCTGCGTGCGGCTCCGTTGCCACTCACGGCATTCTTACGGAGCGGCAGGACGGTCTTTCGCCATGGGATCGATTTAGCGTCGAAACGGTGAATCGGACGCTACTTTCAACGAGCAAGCTAGTCACTCAGTCCGAGTAGTTCGCTCGGGCCTCGATAGAGCAAATACGCCGGCGATCCGTAAGCACTCGGGTCGATTGGCAATTCTACCAGCGATCTCCAAATCGTCGCACCCGGCGGCGGACCGATCGCGCTCGCTCGAGCCCGACAACTGCAGTGGACGGCCAAGTGGCAGAGCGGCAAAGGCAAGCGAGTCACACATCACTTCGACAGTAGCGTCCCGAGAGCCTTTATCGGGCGGGAGGAGATCAATGAAGTCACGGAAACGTCCGAACCCGGCCGCGAAGCAACTAACGGAGCGCCTCAGGCGCGATCCTCAGGTCACGAAGTGGCTGCAGCGCGTCAAGGCCGACCCTACCGTGCGGCCGACCGACGTCAGCGAGGATCAGCTCGCGTTCATCGGCAGCGAGATCCTCAAGTGGCGCGGCGACCTGCTCGAGCCGACGGCCTTCCAGAAGGCGATTCAGGACACCTGTCCGATCCTCGCGGCACCGGCTAGAAGCGATGTGTCCGACGATATGGCCTACTGCTTTCGCCTCGCGCAGATGCGTGACTTCTGGGACTCCTGGGACGGCAGCTTCGGCAGGCAGGGCCCACGGCCGAACGTCGCGGCGGTCAAGGCAACGATGTCGACCCTGGCGATGAGCGGAATCGGCGCCTACCTGCAGCAGGCCCACGGGCGGCTAAAGGTCGACACGAGCCTGCAGGAGGTCTTCGCGGCGCTCGGTGGCGGGACGTTCAACACCGGCAGCTATCCGACAATCGCCCGCAATCTCGAGCGCCTCAGCGGATCCCTCCCGCGACTGGCGATGGAGGCGAACATCGCCATGCTCAAGGAGCTGCGCCAGCTGCACCCGAAGGGCGGAGTCGGAAAGCGGTTGCTGATCGACGGTTTCCCGGTGCCGGCGTGGTGCCAGCAGCGCGGCGCAGGCGACAGGAACGACCCGATGTACGCCCGGCGCGAAGCGCTGCTGAGTGCGCGCACTCCAGAGGCCTCCTTCCGTTACATGGCCTACTCGAAGGGCGGCAAAATCGACATCGCACCCTACGAGCCGAGGGCGAACGGCCTGCCGGCAGGACACCACAAGTGGTGGCGTGGCTATTACCTGGTGATGATCGCCGACCAGGCAACGGGCCTTCCGCTGGTCTGGACGCTGATCAGCGGCCGCTACGACGAAGCCGCCGCGATCGTCCCGCTCCTCTCGCGCCTGCACAGCCTGTGGCCGGACATTGGCGCGGAGCTCATCGCCGGCGACTCTGCCTGGGCGGAGGAAGAGTGGTGCCGGGTCTGCGAGGTCGACTACGGCATCGCCCCGATCTTTCGGCTGAAGCCGTCACAGGCATCGAAGCGGCGGGAGGAGCTCAAGCCTGGCCAGTCGCGCGACGGCAGCGTCGTGGCAATGACCGGTCGCGGCCAGCTGATCTGCTCCTCCCACGAGAGGCCGCTTGACTTTCACTCGGCCGAGGTGCCTTCACGGCTCGGACTTCGGCCCGGCCAGAGCAGCCCTGAAGGCAGCTTCCGTGTCCGCGGAGAGGCGCCGATGCACGGTCACCGCACCCAGCTGCGACCCAACTCCTGCGGCCGCCTGAGTCTGCGCATGTCCACCTCCTGGCGCCGGCTGACGCGCTACCCGCATCATCCCCACGGCGACCCGAAGCGTTACGCGATGCGCGAGGCGATGCTGCTGCGCCTCAACCAGATCGAGGGGATCGGGAACCGGCTCAAGTCGGGCCTGCATCTCGGGAGCGAAGGCGAAACCCGGACGCGCATCCTCAGCTACAGCACCGTTGAGGGGCTTTTCGGGCTCGGGTGCCTGTCGATGACCGCGCTCGCGCTCGCCGATCAGCGAATCCAGCTTGGCATCGACGAGCCGCTGACGGCCCCGAACGTCCTGCAGCTGTTCCCGGCAGCGGAGGCGGACGTAGAGGTGGCAGCGTGAGCGTCGGCCACGAGCTCGTCGTCCCGGAAGGCGAGGACCCGACGGCGCGCTTCCTGCTCGGCCTCGGGCGACTCGCGCTCGTCGACGGCCAGAGCTACACACTCTGGGAGGCGATCGTCGAGCTGCCGCCAGAAGCGTATCCGTTGACGCTCCCCGACAGCCCATCCAACTGGCAGCTGCTCGACCTGCTCGAGTGGGCGTCCGTCCCGATTCAGTTCGACGATCCCGTACTGGCGACGGTGCCAATCGAGACGTTGGCCGCGGTGATCGCGCTCGTCGCAGTCGCCGGGCTGCTCGGGTAGGAGCTGCGCCTGCTACCCGCAGGATGCGTGCGGCGCAGTCGCACGCGAGCCGAAGCGATTGACCATCGCCACGGGCACGTAGTCCAGCACGAGGTAGCTCTGAGTACAGGTGATGTACTGGAACTCTCGACGATCTCCTCCAGCTGGCTCGAGCCGTTGACGCACCACGCCGCGCCCGGCGCAGGATCCAGCTCGTCGAGCCGACCGGTAGATCCAGCGCCGGCGCGCTCTCCGGGCACAGCGCCTGGCCGCCCGACTCGGCCAGCCACGGCACCGGGTAAGCGGGGTCGGCCAGCGGATAGAAGTCACGGAGGGCGTAATGCTGTGACAGGCAGCGGATGCGGCCGGTATCGGGCGTGGAGTAGGCGAGCATTCCGTCGAACGTGAGGTAAGGCTGCTCCGCTGCGTGCCGAGCGGCCCCGAAGCGATCCGCTACAGAGCCGGCTGCCTGAGCGGCCCTACTCCGGAGAAGCGCCCATCAGTACCACCAAGCCCCGGCGGCGGAGGCGGAGGGCTCCGGTAGCCGAAGGTGGCTCGGAGCGCACCGAAGGTGACGGCGAAGAGATCGTTGAGGTGATCAGGCCGTCTCCAAATAGCAGAACCGTCTGGACGCGCTTGATCACCTTCCGCAGGGCATCTGCCTTGTCCAGCGCCGCCATCATGCACTCCGCAACCGCACCGGCATCGGCGGGGACGAGCACGCGGTTGAGTCCGCACTCGATGAGGTAGCCGAAGGTCGCGGGCAACTCTTTGCCCGGCAGGAGGTCGGATCTCGTGCCAGTCGAGAACCTGCCCTTCTGAGGGGCGGGCGGCGTCATGAAGCTCGCGAGCTGCGCGATCGACGCAGCCTCTGCGGTCGCAAGACGCCTGGGAGTGGCCCTTATAGATTCGGACGTACCTAGGGTGTGCCGACACTGTCGATCACTTACGATGAGCCGCCCTCAAGGGAGACCGTGACACACACACACACATCGTCGGTCCAAATCCGATGGTTCTTACGACAGACACCAGAGGCTGAGATGCGCGAACATCCGGCGCTGCCCCTCATTCAGGTAGTCGACCCCGTCCTCGTCGCGTACGACGCTCTACCTGACGCTGGAGGAGAAACGCTCGACGCCCAGTTGCGGCGGACGCTACCGCAGGCCCGCCTCGACGAGCTGCGATTTCGACAGGTAAGCCTGCCGCCTGAGCTTCTGAGGGCCTGCGCGCAGGCCGAGGATATGGAGTTCTACGAGCGGATCGCTAAGACGAACACCGAGGGCGGGCGCCGCCGGCTCGCCATCGTCAAGCAACATCGCGACGCCTTCCGCTCCGGTGCCGACGTGCCGGCCATCGTCATCGCGCTGGAGTCTGGCTGGCCGCAGATGCTGGATGGTCTCCATCGAGCTGCCGCCGCGTGGGACGCCGGCGTCGAGATGATTCCTGCCTTCGAGCTTGTCGACGCACGCCTCGCCGCAGCTCCCCGCGATGCCGTCAGACGCGTAGAGGATCAGATCCGTCGCTTTCGTCAGCGGATCGAAGCGAAAGACCGCAGCGGGACCGAACGGATGGAACCGACTGAGGAGCAACGCGAGCGAGCGCGCAAGCGGCTCCTCGGCGAGATAGATTGACGGGTAGCGTCCACCACCCGTCGGACTGACCCGGAACATCGGCTGCGAACCACTCGTCCATTCACGTTCCGGGTATCGGCCGTTGAAACTCTCGACATAGCGTTCAACAGCCGCGTCGAGACTGTCCAGACGGCGGCGAGCCACGACGTCGACAAGATGGGCCACAGCCTCGGCCAGTTGAACCTTCTTCTCGACGGGCCTTGAACGACGGATGGACATAAGACAGACCTTGCCACTAGCACCCGCACGTGACTGACGATTTCGCTTGGCCGTCCATCGTCGTCAGATCGTCTTCGGGCTTGCCCTGCCAGAGCATCTGCTCGGCGGCGCGAAGCCGCCCGTGGGCGAGTTCGTACCGGCCCTTGAAGCCGATGTCGTCGAGATAGCGCCGCACCTCCTCTTCCAACACTGCCGCCGGCTCAGGATTGCGCTTGCGGATCCCCTCGTAGTACGCGAACCCATCAGCGGAGATCGTGAAGGTGGCGTGGCCGTCTTCCTGATCCGGCGGACGTTCGCCGCTCGGCGCTCAACTACTCGCGGAACGTCTAGCCCGCAGGTTCGGGCCCGGCGCCGGAGTTCCCGGAACTAATCTCCGCGCCCCTCGTCAGTGTCGTCTAGCGCGGAAGGGCCAAGAACGAGAAGGCGATCTATCGCCTCCTCAAGCGGCGGTAGGTCGTTCGTGACCGTGTTCAGGATCCGCGTCATCGACACCCGGAAGTAGGCGTGAGCGATGAAATCACGCTGGGCGGCGATCTGGGCCCACGGAATATTCCGCTCCCTGTCTTTTAACTCATCAGCGAGGCTTTTTACGGCTTCGCCGATGACGATCAGCTGGAAGAGAAGCGCATCGTGAAGCACGCTTTCGTATGGCCCGCCAGGTTGCGTACCCGGTTTTGCACGATGCTCTCTGATCGCCTCGATCGCCGCCTTAATGTCGACGCTCTTGGTCGTCGCGACTCACAGCGGCACTCCTTCACGCAGTGCGATCGCTAGTACGCGCGGCTTCAGCATGTCGGGAGTCGCAACGTCGACCGGCTCGCCAAGGATCTGACTGATCTCCATCTGCAAGCCGGCGAGGTCGACGAGCGACCGTTCCGGCGACAACTCGACGAGCAGGTCCACGTCGCTGCCATCTCGATCCTCGCCGCGAGCGACACTGCCGAAGATTCGCGCGTTGTTCGCCCCCCGCCGGCGGATTGCCTCGAGGAGTGCGGGCCGGCGCTGCCGTAGCTTCGCGGCAAGCGGCCCGGTCTGCCCACGCACGCTGCTGATCGGCACGACGCCCGCGGCGAGCGGCACCGCCTCAAGCTGCAGACCGCATCCGGAGGCGCGCAGCAGCCGCTCGAGGGTCGGGAGCGTCGGCGTCTCGAGGCCCGCTTCGTAGCGTGCGACCGCGGGCTGAGACGTACCGGCACGGTCAGCGACCTCGGCCTGGCTGAGACCAGCGGCTTGACGCGCCGTCTTAATGAGACTCCCCGTAACGCTTGGCATACCTAAATCAGTATAACTCTGCGCGCCGCGCTCCGCTCTCTCTTCACCGTCCAGGGTCGAGCGGCTCAGATCGGCTGTCCGGCGGTTCAACGGGTTCGCCGAGCCGGCTGACGCGGCCATTCAGAGACGGCCGCTCCTTCCCGCGGCCGTGCAACGCAGCGGTCAACCCTCTGTTCAAGCCGCTGCCGGCCGCTTGGCGCCGTGCGGCGCAGACCGGCGGCCAGACCTGGTGTTTGGGGAGAAACTTGAGAACAAGATCGCGATCTTTGGGGAAGGCGAAAAGCTGCCTTGTTTGCAGGGCCTTCGTGTACGGTCAATTTGAGATCAAATTTGAGAACGGCCCGACTCAGGCAACCACCCGGTAGACGGCAAACGCCTCCGCGTACTCCCGCCCCACGTTGATGCCGTTCGTCCGCGCGAGGTTCCAGATGTACTCCGGATTCGCGTACTTACGGTGCTGCTGAGACGCGTACTTGGCGAGGGCCGAGACCTTCCGCTCGATGTGCGCCGACTCCAGGGAGACGTAGGCGCCGTAGGAGAAGTTGTAGTTGTTCCACGGTATCTCGTAGCCGAGCAGCGTCGTCCGCTTGAAGGCGCGCAGGCCCTCGGCGGCGACCACCTGATGATCCTGGTGGATGTCGTGCACGGAGGGTTGGAAGACGGCGTCGGGCTGCCACTCCTCCCAGAGTGAGATCAGGAGCTCGAGGATGTCCTGGCGGCGCTCGGGAAACGTCCGGACCTCGAAGTCGTGGACGGTCAGCTGCGCCTCCGGGATCCCGAGCGCCGCGGTCGCCTCGCGCACCTCGCGCGCGAGGGTGTCCGGCGGAAAGCCCTCCG
Source organism: Actinomycetota bacterium (assembly GCA_013695295.1). Taxonomy (GTDB): domain Bacteria; phylum Actinomycetota; class Thermoleophilia; order Gaiellales; family Gaiellaceae; genus JACDAS01. The sequence continues at coordinate 10,869 of JACDAS010000041.1, forward strand.
GCAGCGACTTGGTGGCGATCGAGAAGGCGACGTAGCGAACCTCGGCGCCGGACTCGACGAGCCGCGCCATCGTCCCCCCGCAGCCGAACTCGCCGTCGTCGGTGTGCGGGGCGAGCACGAGCACGCGTCTCCAGTCGCCGATCACCGCTCGATTATCCCGTAGACGTGTGGGTGCGGCTGAGCCCGGCGGTACCCTGATTCGCGCCCGTGCTGAAGCGCCTGATCTTGGCCCTCGCGGTCCTCCTCCTCGCCGGCGCGGGCTGCACGGCGGCCTGGGTGTGGACGCACCGGACCGAGCCACGCACCGAAACGACGCGTGGCTCCTCGACGCGCGAGTTCGTCACCACCGGCCGGGCGAAGCCGGAGAAGCCGAAGCGACCACAGAAGGTCGTCCGCAAGGTGCCGTGGCCCACGTACGGGTTCGACTCGGCCCGCAGCCACGTCGCGGCGGACTTCGAGCACCGGCCTCCGTACCGGCGCACCTGGCTCGTCGAGACGGGGAACCTGATCGAGTTCCCGCCCGTCGTCGCCTACGACAAGCTGTACGTCGCGCAGGTCAAGGGCCGCTTCCTCGCGATCGACGCGGAGACCGGGAAGATCGCCTGGGAGCGGCGCTTCGGCCACTGCGAGGCATCGAGTCCCACCGTCTGGCGCGGCATCGTCTTCATGACCTTCATGCAGGCGCTCCCGTGCGACCGGGGCGACCGCAGCCAGCGTGGGTTCCTGGTCGCGATGGACGCCGACACCGGCAAGATTCTCTGGCGCTTCGAGGCCGGAGCGATCGAATCCTCGCCACTCCTCGTCCGCGGGACCCTCTACTTCGGTTCCTGGGACCATCGCGTCTACGCCGTCAACGCGAGGACGAAGACGCTTCGCTGGAGCTTCGAGGCCGACGACGAAGTGAACACCTCCGTTGCCTACTCCGAGGGGGCGATCTTCTTCGCGACCGACGCCGGGAGCGTCTACTCGCTGGACGCGCGCACGGGGCGCGTCCGCTGGGAGCGCCACGACGGCAGCGAGTACTTCTACGCGACGCCGGCGGTCGCCTACGGACGGGTCTACATCGGGAACACGAACGGCGCCCTGTACGCCTACGGCGCCAGGAGCGGCGACCTGCTCTGGGTCGCCCACGCCGGCACGTACGTCTACACCGCCGCCGCGGTCTGGAACCGGACCGTCTACGTCGGCTCCTACGACGGCGGCTTCTACGCGTTCGACGCAGCCACGGGAAACCGGAAGTGGCGGTACGAGGCGCCCTCGGCGATCCACGGCGCGCCGACTGTGATGGCGGGCCTGGTGTACTTCTCGAGCTGCGAGTTCTGCGGGATCCGCGCGTCGCGGTACGCGAAGCAGGGCCCGCGTGGGACCTATGCGCTCGACGCACGCTCGGGGCGCCTCGTCTGGCAGTCGAAGGCCGGGCAGTACTCGCCGATCGTGGCCGACGACGAGCGCGTCTACCTGACCGGCAAGACCCGCGTCTACGCGCTCGAGACGATCCGGCGCTACCGCGGCCGCAAGCTCAGGCCGGCCGCGTAGCCACCGCCCGGGACGCGAGGCCGGACCCAGACACCCAGCCGCAGGGCTGGTGACTGCCGCCAGTCCCAGCCTGGGCGCCGACCTCGCAAACACATTGGTATCAGAGTCGCGAGCCGGCCGTCAGGTGAGCGCGTAGGGTCCCGAGCGGAGCGCTCGGGTGGAACACGGGGATACGGCTCAGCTGGCCGCCGTCGTCGGCGCTCTCGGCGCCGCTTCGGTGCTGCTCGGCCGCACCAGGGTGGCCCTGCTCGGAGGCTTCGCCGCCCTGCTAGCCGCCGAGGCCGGGCTCGGCTACGCGATCGCGGAGGGAGTGCGCCTCGGCACCATTCTCGCCCCTGCCGCCCTGGCCGCGGCCGCCGTGGCCGGCGCACTCGTCGCAGGCGCCGCAGCGGTGCTCGTCTCCCGGCCCGCGCTCGTGACGCCGCTCGTCCTCGCCGCCGCGCCCTTCCGGCTGCCGCTCGACTTCGACCGACGCCACCGGTTCTTCGTGGCGATCGCCGAGGGGGGCCAGCTCGGCCGGCTGCTGCCGCTCTACGCGGTGCTCGTCGCGGCGACCGCCGCCCTTGCCTACCGCATCCTCCGGCGAGAGCCGGTGGCGCCCCTTCCGACGGCGCTCGCACTGCCGGCGGCGGCCTTCGTCGCCTTCGCGTCGCTCTCGCTCCTCTGGGCGATCGACCTTCCGGCGGGGACGAACACGCTCGCCTTCTTCCTGCTCCCGTTCGCCGTCCTCGTCGCCGTCGTCGCGCGTTCCCCCTTCCCCGACTGGCTGCCGCGGGCGCTCGCCGCCGTCGGCATCGCGCTGGCGTCGGTCTTTGCCCTCGTCGGGGTCTTCCAGGCGGCGACGCGCACGTTGTTCTTCTTCTCGCCGACCGTCGACGTCGCCAACACGTACTCGTCGTTCTTCCGCGTCACGTCGCTCTTCCGCGACCCAAGCCTCTACGGGAGACACCTGGTGCTCGGGATCGCGATCGTGCTCGTGACGCTCTGGCTCGGCCGCCTGCACCTCGTGCTCGCCGCGGTGCTGATCGGGATCCTCTTTGCCGGCCTGTACTTCTCGTACTCGCAGTCGAGCCTCGTGGCGCTCTTCGTCGTCACGGTGCTCGTCACCGCGGTCGCAGGCGACCGGCGCGGCCGGCAGCTCGTCACGGTGGTCGCAGCGGTGCTCCTCCTCGCCGGAGCGGGCGCCGTCGCGGCCGCGATCAAGGACGAGTCCGTCCGCCGCGCGACGAGCGACCGCTCGCGGCGGATCGACACCGCGTTCGAGGTCTTCCGCCAGCACCCGCTCTGGGGGGTCGGGCTCGGGGGGCAGCCCCTCGCGAGCCAGCGGAACGCCGAGCGCTTTGCGCAGAAGCCGCGCTTCGTCTCGCACACGACGCCGCTCACCGTAGCGGGAGAGCTGGGACTCGTCGGCCTGCTCGCCTACCTCGCGCTCCTCGCCGGCGCCGCGCGCACGATCGACGCCGTCCGTCGGCGCGACCCCGCGCTGGGATTGACGTTGGCGGCGGTCTTCGTCGCTCTCTTCGTCCACTCGCTCTTCTACAGCGGCTTCGTCGAGGACCCGATCACCTGGGTCGTCCTGGGAGTCGCCGCGGGCTTCATCGCGGCGCGGGCCGGCGCGACCGAGCCCGCTGCGATACTCGCCTCACGCCGAGCCGCTACCGCCTCCGCACGATGACGCCCTCCGCGGGCCGGCTCTCCCGGCAGGGGACGTGGCTCCTGCTCGGAACGCTCGGGCTCCTCATCGCGGCCAACGTCCCGCAGCTCGGCTCGGATCCGTGGCTCTTCCGGCCCGGAGAGGTGGATCCACGCGGGATCCTCGGCCCCCTCGTCAGGGCTGCGGGCGAGCACTGGGACTACGGGTTCATTCGGACGCCCGGTGTGGTCGCGGGGCTCGGGCTCGCCGTCCTGGCGGCGCTCGTGCCGCGACTTCCCCCCTGGCGCGCCGCGGCGGGGGTCGGGGCGGCGCTGGCGGTTGTCGCGGCGCTGACGCTCCCCGCCGTCCTGCTCCAGACGGGACTCCGGGATGCAACCGCCCCCTGGTTCTTCACGAACGACTCGACCTACCAGATCGAGCTCGGCGGCGAGCTCGTCCTCGACGCGGACACTCCGTACGGGCACGACTACACGGGCTCCGGCCTCGAGCGCTTCTACAGCCTCGACGGCTCAGCCTCGGAGACCGGCCACCGGCAGGTCGCGCTCCGGCACTTCGCCTACTTCCCGGGAACACCGCTGACCGCCGCGGTCTGGCGCCTTCTGCCCCGGCCGCTCGACGACTACCGCTTCCTCGTCCTCCTGGCGACGGTCGGGCTGCTGCTCGCGCCGCTGCTCTTTCCGGGCCCGCTCGAGGTGCGGATCGCCGTCGGGGCGCTGCTCGCCGCGAACCCGCTGTCCGTTCGAGCGGTGTGGTTCGGGACGGCCGACGCGCCGAGCCTGCTCGCGCTCGTGCTCGCCTTCGGCCTCGTGCTGCGCTCGCGCTGGGCAGCGGCGGGAGTCGCGCTTGGGGCAGCGGTGGCGCTGAAGCAGTTCGCGCTCGTCGCGCTCCCGTTCCTCGCGCTGCTCGCGCTCAGGCGCGGCG
>JACDAS010000044.1 GCA_013695295.1 Actinomycetota bacterium
CTCGAGCGCGACGGCGCGAGCGAGTACTGCCGCCGCCTGTGGATCTCCGGCCAGGGTCCGGGCGAGCGCGTCCGTGGCGAGGGCATAGGCAAGAACACGGGGATCCCCGAGGCGCTCGGCCGCCTCCACGGCCCTGGTCGAGTGGGAGGAGGCCGTCTTGACCGACCCCGTGTAGAGGGCGGTCGTCGCGAAGCTCCGTTCGACGTGGACACGCAGCTGGAGATCCTCGGTCGCGAGCGCCTGGAGCCAGTACTCACGCGCTTCCGAGCCGCCGCCCGTCTCGTCGAGCAGGGTCCCGAGCCGCCAGAGGGCCTCGTGCTGCATCGGCCCGGGAGCGGCTGCGACACGTTCGAGCAGCGTCCGGGCCCGTTCGGCATCGCCTGACACGAAGGCCGCGCGCCCGGCGGCGACGAGCCTGCGGGCCAAGTCGTGGTGCTCGGCTGCCGGCGTCATCTCTGCCGCCCATTCCCGGAGCTCCCCGCTTGCCGCCTGGGCTCCTCGCGCCTCCGCCTTGTCCGCTGCCAGGTCGAGCGCAGCGGCGGCCGTCGCGTCCGGGCTCCCCTTCCCGAGCGCGAGATGACGCGCGCGCTCCTCTGGCGCGTCGACGAGTCCGGCGAGCGCCCCATGTGCCTCACGTCGTTCCGCGTCCGATCCGTGCGCGTACGCAGCCGACGCGAGCAACGGATGGCCGAAGCGAACACCGTCGTCGTCTGCCGCGAAGATTCCTGCCCCCACCACCTCCGAGATCGCGTCGCGTGTGTCATCTCGGTTGGACGCGGCGACTAGCAAGGCCGTGGTCGGCTCAGCGGCAGCAGCGGCGACCAGGGCCACGCGACGGGCAGCCGGAGTCAGGGCCGAGAGGCGGGCGCCGAGCGCGGCGGTGAGACTGGACGGGATGGGGAGCTCGCGCCATGGGGCGACCGGGTCCGAGGCGAGCGCCCGCCCGATCTCGAGGGCGAAAAGCGGGTTGCCGGCGCACTTCTCTTGAATCTGCAGCAGGCGGGGACGGGGTAGCGACAGCCCGAGCCGCTGCCGGTAGAGACGGTGGACGGCCCCGAGGCTGAGGGGCCCGATCGTCACCGTCGTACGGAGGTCGGGCTCGACCGCGTCGATGAGCGGCCGGCTCGAATCGCCGTCGATCCCGCTCCGGCGTGCCGCCATGACGGTGACGCGGTCAGACGAGACGAGCCGGCGGAGGGCAAACGACACGACGGCCGTCGACGAGCGGTCGAGCCACTGTGCGTCGTCGATTGCGAGCACGAGCGCGTGCCGGCGACCTGCGAGTCGCAGCGCATCGAGCACCGCGAAGGCGACGGCGCGCTCCTCAGGAGGCTCCGTCCCGGCTTCGCCGAGCAGCAGTGCCGCTTCGATCGCCCGCCGGCGAGCCGGGGCCATCGCCGCGGCCGGCTCTGGCAGCAGCGGGCCAAGGAGGTCGGCCAGGCCCGCGAACACGAGCTGGCGCTCGGCCTCGGAAGGCGAGCACGTCACAACCGCGTACCCGAGCCCGGAGGCCAGCGAGCAGGCGTGGCGCCAGACGGTCGTCTTGCCGATGCCGGCCTCCCCCTCGAGGACCGCGAGCCGCCCCCACGGATCGGCTAGCCATTCCTGGAGGACTGCGACCTCCGCGTCACGCCCGATCGGCTCCGCGTGCACTCGCTCATCCTGCACGCCGGTGGCGCGCACCGGCAATGGCCGAGCCTCTTCCTCGGGGACACCTCGGAGGTACCTCGGAGGTACCTCGGAGGAGTGTCAGAGGAGTGAAGGAGACGACGCTGACCGGCGGAGACGCGCCGGTCCAGCTCGTCAGCGTCGGAGAATCGTCAGCCTGGCCGTCGTCACCTTCCCGCCCGAGACAAGCCGCAGGGACAGCCGAAGCGGCGACCGGCCGGGCCGGATAGGCAGGGCCAGAGAGCGGACACGGAGGCCAACGGGGAAACGGCGTCCGGCGATGGTGAGCGTTGCGGGCACGGTTGCCGCCACCCGGAGGGAGACTCGGCGGGCGCGCCGCGAAAGCCGGGCCGGCGCCTCGAGCACCCTGAAGAGCGGCTTCACGGCTGCGACGCGGACCGTGACGGTACTACGAGATCGCCGCCCGAGCGCGTCGGTGGCCTCGAGAACGATCCGGCGGCGCCCGGGAGTCAAGACCGGAGCGTTCAGACGGTCGCCCCGGCCGAGCACGCGGCGGCCGTCGAGCCAGCGCAGCCGGCCTCCGCTCAGCCTCCGCCCCGCGTCGTCGAAGGCCACACCCTCGAGGACGAGCAGCGCGCCGGCCGTGACCCTCGTCCCGGGACGCGGCGCGAGGATGCGCGCCTCGGGGGGCGCCCCCAGCGAGCGGAACGGCCCCGTGACCGCCACCGTCTCATTGAACCCGTCGCTCACGCGGATCCGGACGCGCGCACGCCGCGAAGCGGTGAAGAAGCGGCTGGGGAGCGTGGTGTTGCCGCGGCTCGGGCCGACGGAAACCGTCTTCCAGCTGCGCCCGCTGTTGGCCGAGTACTCGATCGTCGCGAGTAGGCGGCCGCCGTCGGCGTCCGTCGCGGTCCAGCGAACGGTGACGGACGGACGTGAGCCCACTCGCACGGGGGTGGCGACCTTCACCCGCGGTGCGGCGCCACTCCGCCGCCGCTCGGCGAGTGGCGCGGACGCACCGGCCTGCTCCACCGCGATCGACGCCACGCGCGCCGCCGGGACGCGCCCGACCAGCAGCAGCGACTTCCCCGACTCGCTCGACGACGAGACCTTCACCCCCGCGCGGGCGAGGAC
>JACDAS010000055.1 GCA_013695295.1 Actinomycetota bacterium
GAACGTTGCTGGGCGAGGCACTTACTTCGCCTTCTTGCCGCGGCCGACGGTCTTCTTCGGGCCCTTGCGTGTGCGCGCGTTCGTCTTTGTGCGCTGGCCGTTCACGGGGAGGCCGCGGCGGTGCCGCACCCCTCGGTAGGCACCGATCTCCGACAGCCGCTTGATCGCCTGGGAGCGCTCGCGGCGAAGGTCGCCCTCGACCTGCAGCTGCGCGTCGATGTAGTCGCGGAGCTTGGTGACCTCCACGTCGGTCAAGTCCCGCACCTTCGTGTCCGGCGACAGCCCGAGCTCCGCGCAGATCGTGCGCGAGGTCGGCTGACCGATGCCGAAGATGTACGTCAGGCCGATCTCGAGCCGCTTCTGGGTGGGCAGGTTCACCCCTGCGATTCGCGCCATGCCGACTCAGCCCTGCCGCTGCTTGTGGCGGGGGTTGGTGCAGATGACCATGGTCGTCCCGTGCCGCTTGATCACGCGGCAGCGTTCGCACATGGGCTTGACTGATGGTCTGACTTTCATCGAGTTCGGTAGGTGGCGCATGCCCCTCTGGGAGGACGGGAAAGAGCACAGCGCCGCTGAGCGGCGCCCGCGGTTACTGTAGCAAACCGGCCTCGACCCGATCCTCGCTCGCGGTCAGGATGCGGGGGCCCTCGGGCGTGATCGCGACGGTGTGCTCGAAGTGGGCCGAGAGGGACTCGTCGGCGGTCGAGATCGACCACCGATCGTCGTGCACGACGACGTCTGCCCCGCCCGCGTTGATCATCGGCTCGATCGCGAACACCATGCCGCTGGCGAGGGCGGGCCCCCGCCCGGGCTCGCCGAAGTTCGGGATCTGTGGCTCCTCGTGCATCGCGCGGCCGACGCCGTGGCCAACGAGGCTGCGCACGACCGAGAAGCCCGCCTCCTCGGTGGCGGTCTGGATCGCGTGGGAGATGTCGCCAAGATGATTGCCCGCACGACATTGCTCGATCCCTGCGTGCAGCGCCTCGCGGCAGGCCTCGAGCAGCCGCTCGGCGGCCGCGCCGATCTCGCCGATCGCAAAGGTGTACGCCGAGTCCGCGACGAAGCCGTCGAGGGTGACACCCACGTCGACCGCGAGCACGTCGCCCTCGGCGAGGCGGTAGTCGCCCGGGATGCCGTGGACGACCACCGAGTTGGGCGAGGCGCAGATCGACGCGGGGTAGCCGCGGTAGCCCTTGAAGGTCGGAGCCCCGCCCGAGGAGCGGATGAACTCCTCGGCGAGTGTGTCCAGCTCGCCCGTCGTCACGCCGGGCCGGGCGTGCTCGCCGACCAGCGCCAACGCCCGCGCGACCACGATGCCCGCCCGGGCCATGCGGTCGATCTCCTCGGCTGACTTGCGAATGATCATGCGACGTGCACCTGCTCTAGCGCCGACTGGATCTCGGCCCAGACGGCACCGATCTCGCGATCGGCGTGCACGCCGACGAGCTTGCCTGTCGTGCGGTAGTGCTCGACGAGCGGCGCCGTCTCCGAATGGTAGATCGCAAGGCGGGTGCCGATCGCCTCTGGAGTGTCGTCCGGACGGCCCTCGGCTCGCGCGCGCTTCAGCATCCGCTCGATGCAGACGTCGTCTGCGATCTGGAACTCGAAGACGACGTCGAGCGGGCGTGCGAGCTCCGACAGGAGCTCGTCGAGAGCCTCGGCCTGGGCGGCGTTGCGCGGGAATCCGTCGAGGATGAAGCCTGCGGTCGCGTCCTCCTCCGCAAGCCGCTCGCGCATGAGGCCGATCGTCAGCGGGTCCGGCACGAGCGCGCCGCGCGCAAGGATCGGCTCGACCTCGAGGCCGAGCGGCGTCCTCCGTGCGATCGCCGCGCGGAACATGTCACCGGTGGAGACGTGCGCGAGCCCGTACTCCTCCCGGATCCGCTTGGCCTGCGTCCCCTTCCCGGAGCCCTGGGGGCCCAAGAGCAGGATATTCAAGAAGAGACGCCTCCCCGCTACTTCAGGAAGCCCTCGTAGGAGCGCATCATCATCTGCGACTCCATCTGGCGCATCGTGTCGAGAGCGACGCCGACCATGATCAGGATCGACGTGCCGCCGAGGAAGCTCGAGGACGTCAGCGAGAAGCCGAAGATCGAGATGAAGACGGTCGGTAAGATCGCCACCAGGGCGAGGTACAGCGACCCGGGCAGCGTGAGCCGCGTCAGCACACGGTCGAGATACTGCGCCGTCGGAGGGCCGGGCCGAATGCCGGGAACGTAGCCGCCGTACTTACGCAGGTTGTCGGCCTGGTCGATCGGGTTGAACTGGACCGCCGTGTAGAAGTAGCAGAAGACGACGATCAGGAACGCCTCGAAGGCGAGGTAGGAGAAGTCCGCGGGCTGGAAGTGGCGGTTGATGAAGTTCTGCGTCTGCGGGAAGAACTGGCCGATCGTCGGCGGGAAGGCGAGCACGGCGGCCGCGAAGATGACCGGGATGACGCCGGCCATGTTCACGCGGAGCGGCATGTAGGTGGCGCCGCCCGCGGTCTCGCGCCGCCCGACCATGCGCTTCGCGTACTGGATCGGGATCTTCCGCTGGCCCTCCTGGATGAAGACCACGGCGACGATCACGCCGATGAAGACGATCGGGAAGAAGAGCTTCTCGGTCGCGCCACTGTTGATCCACGAGTTGATCGCCGTCGGAGCGTCGGTGATGATCGAAGCGAAGATGAGCAGCGAGATCCCGTTGCCGATTCCGCGCTTCGTGATCAGCTCGCCCATCCACATCAGGAGCGCCGTCCCGGCGGTGAGCGTGACGACGATCAGCACGAGCCGTCCGGCGTTCAGCTGGAGCGCGCCCTGGCGGTGGAAGAGGAATGCGTACCCCACCGACTGCGCGGCGGCGAGCCCGATCGTCAGGTAGCGGGTGTACTGCGTGATCTTGGCGGTGCCGGCCTCGCCCTCCTTCTGCAGCTGCTCGAACTTCGGCACCACGACGGTCATCAGCTGCAGGATGATCGAGGCGGTGACGTAGGGCATGATCCCGAGCGCGAACAGCGAGAAGCGCGAGAGAGCGCTGCCCGAGAAGAGGTTCAGCAGGCCGAGAACGGTGCTGCCCTGGTTCGAGAAGTAGCTCTTGATCGCTTCCGAGTCGACGCCCGGCGCCGGCATGAACGAGCCGAGGCGGTAGAGCGCGAGGATCAGCGCCGTGAAGAGGACCCGGCGCCGGAGCTCCGGCACCGTCCACGCGTTCTTCAGCCAGGAGAGCACTAG
>JACDAS010000071.1 GCA_013695295.1 Actinomycetota bacterium
GTGAGCTTGGAGTGCGCACGCAGGACTCGGAGATGTCGTTCTCGGTCAGCTGCGGGCGCTGCGCGCTCGAGTACTCGGGTCAGCGCCCCTTCGCGCAGCGGCGGAACCTTCGCAGCCCGCGCTTCGCCTCGCTTCTCTACGAGATCGGGCGCTGGCTGCGGACCGCACGCGCGAGCCTCGATCGGGCCGACTACGAGCGCCACACCCTGGGCGAGTACCTCGCCGAGCGGGGCTACTCGCCCCGGTTCCGCGACCACTTCCTGATCCCGCTCACCTCGGCCCTCTGGTCGACCGCTCCCGAGCGTGCGCTCGACTTCCCGGCCGCCTACGCGATCCGCTTCTTCGAGCACCACGGCATGCTCGGCTTCGGGCGCTTCGGCTGGAAGACCGTCTCGGGTGGCAGCCGCACGTATGTCCGCGTGCTGGAGGAGCGACTCGGCGAAAGGCTCCACCTCGGCCTGGGCGCCCGGGCCGCGCGCCGGGACGCGGACGGGATCGAGCTGACGACCGACGACGGGGAGACCCGGCGGTTCGACGCGCTGGTGGTCGCCACGCACGCCGACCAGGCCCTCCGGCTCCTGGCCGATCCGAGTGACGAGGAGCGGCGTGTGCTCGGGGCGTTCTCGTACACGACGAACGAGACCGTCCTGCACACGGACGAGTCGCTCCTCCCCCGCTCGAAGCAGGCGCGGGCCTCGTGGAACTTCCAGCGGCCCGACTGCTCGTCGGCGACGGGCAAGCCCACGATCACCTACTACCTGAACCGCCTCCAGGCTCTCGAGGAGGACATTCACTACTGCGTCACCCTGAACCGAACGGCCGACATCGATCCGAGCCGGGTGCTGGCCCGGTTCGACTACCTGCACCCGCTCTACACCCTCGAGAGCCTCGCGGCCCAGCGGGAGCTGCCGGGGCTCTCCGGCCGGCGCCGCACCCACTACGCGGGCGCCCACCACGGCAACGGTTTCCACGAGGACGGGCTGGCTTCCGGCGTCCGGGTGGCCGCCTCGCTCGGGGCCCCCTGGTGAGGAGCGGCCTCTACGCCGGGACGCTGCTCCACACCCGCCGGACGCCGGTCGAGCACACGTTTCGCTACCCCGTCTCCTACTTCCTCGTCGACCTCGACGAGACGCGCGAGCTCGAGCGGGGGCTGCGGCTCTTCTCGGCCAACCGGCCGAACGTCGTCTCGCTCTACGACGCGGACCACTTCGACGACGACGGGCGGACGCTGAAGCAGAAGGCGGCCGCCTTCGCCGCCGAGCGCGGGGTCGACCTCGAGGGCGGCAGGGTGCTGATGCTCGCGCAGCTCCGCATCCTCGGCTACGTCTTCAACCCGGTCAGCTTCTACTGGTGCTACGGGCCGGACGGGAAGCTTCGCTGCATGATCGCCGAGCTGAACAACACCTTCGGGGAGCGGCTGCCGGAGCTCCTCGCCGGCGACGACCTCCGCTACGAGCACGACAAGCGGCTGCACGTCTCGCCGTTCATGGGGCTCGACCAGCGCTACCGCTACGCGTTCTCGGCGCCGGGCGAGCGCGTCTCGGTGCGAATCGACGTACTGGAAGGCGAGGGCAGGCCCCTCTGGGCAACGCTCAACTGCCGGCGGGAGGAGCTGACGAACGCCTCGCTCGCGCGCGCCCTCGCGCGCTACCCGCTGATGCCGCTGCAGGTGATCGGGCTGATCCACTGGCAGGCTCTCCGCCTCTGGCTGAAGCGGGTGCCCTTCCACCGGAAGCCGCCGTTCGTCCCGGGCCGGGGCTCGGTGCGCGCGTGAGCGCCTACGAGCGGACGCTGCGCGACGCCCCCGCCGCGCGCGCGAAGCCGCTCGAGCGCGTGGCTCGCACGCTCCTCGACCGGGCGCTTGCGAACCTCGAGGGCGGAACGCTCGAGGTGGCGCTGCCGGACGGCTCCTCGAGGCGATTCGGCTCGGGCCCGCCGGTCCAGGTGACGATCGCCAGCACCAACTTCTTCCGGCGCCTGGCGACGCGCGGCAAGCTCGCACTCGGCGAGTCGTACACGGCCGGGGAGTGGAGCTCGGACGACCTCGTTGCGTTCTTCGAGCTCCTGCTCCGCAACGCCGAGGCGGCTGCCGAGCGACACGCGACTCTGCGACGGGTCCTCGCCGCGCGCCCGCGCCTTCGAACGCGGAATGGCCTCCGGCGCTCGCGGCGCAACATCGCCTACCACTACGACCTCGGCAACGACCTCTTCGCGCTCTTCCTCGACGAGACGATGACCTACTCGTGCGCGGTGTTCGAACGCCCCGACGAGACTCTCGCCGACGCGCAGCGAAACAAGTACGGGCGGATCTGCGAGCACCTGCGCCTGCGGCCCGCGGACCGCGTGCTCGAGATCGGTTGCGGCTGGGGCGGGTTCGCGGTCCACGCGGCCCGCGAGTACGGCGCCCGGGTGACGGGCCTCACGATCTCGCCCGCGCAGGCCGAGCTTGCACGCAGGCGGGTCGCCGAGGCGGGTGTCGCCGACCGCGTCGAGATCGTCCTCTCGGACTACCGCGAGCACGAGGGCTCGTACGCGAAGGTCGTGTCGATCGAGATGCTGGAGGCGATCGGCGAGCGCCAGTTTCCGACCTTCTTCGAGACTTGCGACCGGCTGCTCGCGCCCGGTGGAATCGCGTGCGTGCAGACGATCCTCGTCCCGGATCAGCGCTGGGACCGCTATCGCAAGACCCCGGACTGGATCGAGCGGTACCTCTTCCCTGGCTGCCTGATCCCCTCGCTGACCGCGCTGACACACGCGATGACAGCGGCCTCCCGGCTGATGGTCCACGAGGTGGACGAGATCGGCGGCCACTACGCCGAGACGCTTCGCCGGTGGCGCAAGCGATTCCGCGCCCGACTCGACGAGGTCCGGGCGCTCGGCTACGACGAGCGGTTCGAGCGAACGTGGGACTTCTACCTCGCCTACTGCGAGGCCGCGTTCCGCGTCCGCTCGCTCCGGGACGTCCAGCTCGTGCTGACGCGCCCCTTCAACGAGGCGCTCCGCGCATGATCCCGCTCTACGAGGTGCTCGAGCGCACGCGGTTCCGCGCGCTCCTCACGCGGCTGTACCGCGTGCAGGTGGAGGGGGCCGAGAACATCCCCGACACGGGCCCGGCGGTCCTCGTGGCGAATCACGAATCGCTGATCGACCCCTGGATCCTCGCGCTCGCGACGAGGCGGCACATCCGCTACATGGCCAAGTCGGAGTTCTTCGCGAACCCGGTGCTACGGCTCGTGATGAACCTCTTCGGCACTTTCCCGGTCGAGCGCGGCGGCGGGGGGGCGGCCGCGCTCGGCCGCGGGGGCGAGCTCCTGGCCGCAGGCGAGATCCTCGGCGTCTTCCCGCAGGGGACCTGCCTCCCCTTCCGCGACAGGCCCTGGCACCGCGGCGCAGCCCGCCTCGCCCTCGCCACTGGTGCGCCGCTCCTGCCGGTCTGCATCGTGGGCACCGAGCGGGCTCTCCGCCCGCACAGGCCGAAGCTCGGCCGGCCCCGGATCAGGATCCTCGTCTCGCGGCCCATCGAGGTCGCCCGAACCCGCCCGACGGTCGCCGCGGCCAGAGCGCTGACCCGGCGCCTCGAGGAGGCGATCGCCGAGCTCCGCCGCCCCTACGGCCCTCCCGCCCACGCCTGGATCGACTAGGGACTCCGATGGCGTGGTGGGAGCTCCTGCTGCTCGGCTGGGCACTCGTGACGGGGCTCATGCTCGGGCTCTACCTGGTTCAGCTGCGCACGGGGAACGCGACGGCTGTCGACGCCGGCTGGGCTTCCTGTCTCGTGCTGCTCGCGGTTCTCTACGCCCTCCTCGGCAACGGAGCGGTCGAGCACCGCGTCCTGATCGCCGTGCTTGCGGGGCTCGAGAATGCACGGCTCGCTCTCCTCGTGCTGACACGCGCCACCGGCGAGGAGGACTCGCGCTACCGCGAGCTGCGGGCGCGTTGGCGGGCCCGCGGGCGCGAGCAACGGAGCTTCCTCGTCTTCTACCAGGCGCAGGGGCTGCTGGCGCTCCTGCTCTCGGCCGTCTTCCTCCCACCCGTCTCGAACGGCCACGAAGGGCTCGAGGCGCTCGAGTGGGCCGGTGCCGCGGTCTGGGTCGCGGGCGCTGCGTTCGAGGCGGTCGCCGACGCCCAGCTGACCAGGTTCAAGCGTGATGCCGCAAATCGGGGGAAGACGATGCGCGTCGGCCTCTGGCGCTACTCGAGGCACCCGAACTACTTCGGGCAATGGCTTACGTGGTGCGGCTACGCGCTCGTCGCGCTCGCGGCTCCCTGGGGCTGGATCGGCCTGCTGGGCCCGGCGCTGCTGCTCTACCTGATCCTCTTCGTGACCGGCGTGCCCCCGTCCGAGGAGCGCTCGCTCGCGAGCCGCGGCGACGAGTACCGCCGCTACCAGTGGCAGACGAGCGCCTTCATCCCGTGGCCGCCGAGAAGCGCCGCTTGAGGTCCCGGCTCGAGGGGGCCGTCCTCGACCCCCTGCTGGCGCGCGGCCTGCTCCCCGACGCCGTACTGCGGGCCGGGATCAGGGCGAACTGCGCCCTTCGACTCCGCCGGGAGGCCCGCGGCGGGGTCGAGGCCCAGCAGGAGCGGCTCCGCGCGCTCGTCGCAACGCTGCGCGCCTCCCCGATCGCCGAGCACGTCTCGAAGCCGAACGAGCAGCATTACGAGCTGCCGCCGGAGTTCTTCCGGCTCGTCCTCGGGCCTCGGCTGAAATACAGCTCCTGCCTGTGGCCGCCGGGCGTCACGACGCTCGCAGGCGCCGAGGAGGCGATGCTCCGCCTCACCTGCGAGCGGGCGGAGGTCGCCGATGGAATGGCCCTCCTCGACCTCGGCTGCGGTTGGGGCTCCCTCTCGTTCTGGCTCGCCGAGCGCTACCCGGAGGCACGCATCCTCGCCGTCTCGAACTCGGCCGTCCAGCGCGGCTTCATCGAGGCCGAGATCGCCCGGCGCGGCGTCTCGAACCTCGAGGTGGTGACCGCCGACGCGAACGTCTTCGACCCCGACCGGCGGTTCGACCGGATCCTCTCGGTCGAGATGCTCGAGCACATGCGGAACTACGAGGCGCTGCTTGCCCGGGTCGCGAGCTGGCTGACCCCGGACGGCCGCTTCTTCGTGCACGTGTTCGCGCACAGGCGCTTCGCCTACACCTACGACGGGAGCTGGATGGCCCGCCGGTTCTTCACGGCGGGCACGATGCCGTCCCACGATCTGCTGCTCCATTTCCAGCGAGATCTGACGCTGGTCGACCGCTGGGCCGCCGGGGGCGCCCACTACGCCCGGACGAGCGAAGCCTGGATCAGGCGCTTCGACGCCAACCGCGTCGCGATTCGGGCCGTGCTAGCCCGGACCTACGGCGAGCGCGATGCCGACCTTTGGGTCGCCAACTGGCGCGTCTTCTTCCTCGCGTGCGCCGAGCTCTGGGGCTACCGGGACGGCCAGGAGTGGCTCGTCTCGCACTACCTCTTTCGCCGGCGGGCCGCCACGGTGGATCGCGGTGGCCCGCCGGCGCGAGGCGCTACTTGATCGTCACCTTCGCCGAGCCGATGAAGGCTTTGCTGCCGTCTTCCCCGAGCCCCTGTAGGCGGTAGGTCAGCTTCCCCTTCAGGGTCTTCGGAAGCTTGTCGCGGACCGAGTACGTTCCACCTCGAGCGCCGCCGAGCGCGACGACCGGGGCCTTGTTGACCTTCGTCCGCACCTTGCCCCGCTCGCGGTAGACGGTGTAGCCGAGCACACCCACCTCGGTCGCGGTCGTCCACTTCACCTGCACGGTCCCCTTCAGCCTGCCCTTCAGCGGCGTCGCCTTGATCAC
>JACDAS010000110.1 GCA_013695295.1 Actinomycetota bacterium
TCCTTGAGCTCGGGGAGCGCTTCGGAGAGCACCTCGCGGACGGCCTGGTTCACGCGCCGCATCCTGTCACTCACCCGGTCTCACCACCTCGCGCTCGCTCCGCACGAGCTCGTACTCCTGGCCCCCCAGGTACCGGACTGCCTCGTCGAGCAGACGCTCGGCGTCGCGATACTCGCGGGCGACGCAGGCCATCGTCAGACCGGCGCGCTGCCAGAGATCGTGATGGTCGACCTCTGCGACGGACGCCCCGAAGCGATTCTGCAGCTGGGCCTTCGCGGAGCGCACGAAGTGGCGCTTCCCCTTCAGCGACCCCGCCTCGGGAAAGTGCAGCTCGATCCAGAGGATGCCCACGTAGCCTGTGCCCACCCGACCATGATGCCGGTCGGCCGCACCCTGCTCGGCGGGGTCTACGCCGGGGAGGAGGCGGCCGGGCTCGAGGGCGGCTCGTCGAGGCTCGTTCGCTCGATCTCGCGGGTCTCGTAGAACTCGAGCATGTCGCCCTCCTTCACGTCGTTGAAGCCCTCGAGCAGGATCCCGCACTCGAAGCCCTCGAGCACCTCGCGCACGTCGTCCTTGAACCGCTTGAGCTGAGCGATCGTCGTCTCGTTGACCACCGTCCCGTCGCGGACGACCCGAACCTGCGACCCGCGCCGGACGACCCCGTTCGTGACCATGCAGCCGGCGATCGTGCCGAGCCTCGAGACGCGGAAGAGCGCCCGCACCTCGGCCTCGCCGATCGTCTCCTCGGTCTGGACGCGCGAGAGCATTCCCACGAGGGCCTGCTGGATGTCTTCGGTCAGCTGGTAGATGACGCGGTAGGTGCGGATCTCGACGCCCTCGCGGGTGGCGAGCATCCGGGCCTCCGTGTTCGGCCGGACGTTGAACCCGACGACGACCGCGCCGGAGGCCGAGGCGAGCATCACGTCGCCCTCGGTGATCCCCCCCACGCCCTGGTGGATCACGTTGACACGAACCTCGGGGTGCTGGATCTTCGCGAGCTCGCCGACGGCAGCCTCGACCGAGCCCTGCACGTCGCCCTTCAGCACGAGGTTCAGATCCTGCACCGCACCGGCCTGCAGCTGCTCGAACAGGTCGCCGATCGACACGGTCGACTTCGAGCGCTGGGCCAGCTGCTCCCGGCGGAGCCGCTCGCCCCGGACATTCGCGAGGTGCCGGGCCTGCCGGTCGTTCTCGACCACTCGACAGAGCTCGCCCGCAGGCGGCGGACGGTCGAAGCCGAGAATCTCGACGGGGTCGCCCGGGCCTGCGTCCTGGAGCCGCTCGCCACGGTAGTTGTGGAGCGCCCGCACTTTCCCCCAGGCGTCGCCGGCGACGACGGCGTCGCCAACCCGAAGGGTGCCCCGCTGGACGAGCATCGTCGCGACAGGGCCCCGGCCGACGTCGAGGCGCGACTCGATGATCGGGCCCGAGGCATCCGTCTGCGAGTTCGCCGTCAGCTCCAGCTCGGCGTCGGCAACGAGGAGCACCCGCTCGAGCAGGTCGTCGAGGTTCTGCTGCTCCCTCGCGGAGACGTCGGAGAACTGCGTCGCTCCGCCCCACTCCTCGGGCTGGAGTCCCTCGGCGGTGAGCTCGGTGCGCACGCGATCGGGATTCGAGTCCGGGATGTCGATCTTGTTCACCGCAACGACGATCGGCACGCCGGCCGCGCGCGCATGCGAGATCGACTCGCGCGTCTGGGGCATCACCCCGTCGTCTGCGGCGACCACCAGCACGGCGATGTCCGTCACCTTGGCGCCGCGCGCGCGCATGGCCGTGAAGGCCTCGTGGCCGGGGGTGTCGAGGAAGGTGATCTTCCGGCCCTTGTGGTCGACCTGGTAGGCCCCGATGTGCTGGGTGATCCCCCCTGCCTCGGTCTCGACGACCGAGGTCTGGCGGATCGCGTCGAGCAGCGTCGTCTTGCCGTGATCGACGTGGCCCATGATCGTCACCACGGGAGGGCGGGCGGAGAGGTCGGCCTCGTCGTCGACGAAGGCCTCCGGCTCCTCGTCCTCCTCGGCGACGTGCTTGATCTGAAGCTCGCGGTCCGGGGTCAGCTCGCCCGCGATCAGCTGTACCTCGTCGTCGGCGAGCGACTGGGTGATCGTCACCATCTTCCCGAGCCCCATCATCACCTTGATGATCTCGGCGACGGGCTTGCCGATCGCCGCGGAGAGATCCTTGACCGTGACCCCGGACGGGACGGCGACGGGGCCGGTCGGCTCCTGGTGCTCGCGCCGCTCCTTCGGACGCGCCTCCACCTGCTCTCGGCCCCGGCGCCCGTCGGGGCGGGGCCGGGCAGCCTGATTGTCGATCACAACCCGGCGGCGACCGTGTCCGGAGACGGGCTGGCGCGGCCGCAAGGGCCTGTTTGGTCTGTTGCCTCCGCCTCCGTCAGCCATATCCCTCAGTGTAGAGGCGCGAAAGCGCGGGATCGACCCGCACCGTCTGCCTCAGCGTCCGGTTGAAGGCACGCCGGGCCAGGGCCCGCTCGAAGCACGCAAGACGCCGGCACGTGTAGACCCCGCGACCCGGGCCGGAGGCCGACGGACTCAACTCGCCCCCGGACGCCGTGAAGCGCTGGAGGTCGGGCTTGGGCGCGCGCCGGCCGCAACCGGCGCACGTCCTGACCGGACCAAGGCTCATGCAGCAGCGGGTGCTCCGTCGGTCTGCTCGGGGCCGTCCTCTGCCACCTCGGGGCCCTCGGCGGATTCGCCCTCTGCCTCCTCCGGCTGGGCCTCGGCAACCGCAATCACCGTCCCGGTCAGGTCCTCGCCCGCCGCCTCCCGGGCAGCGAGCTCCTGATGGCCGGGGACGCCGCAGAAGCGGGAGCCTGGCAGCGTCGCGTTCGGGCAGCGCTTGCGGTTCGAGAGGATGGCCGCGCAGCGGCCCGTGAACTCCGTGTCGTCGCCGCCGCCAAAGGCCGCCTCGGCTTCCGCCTGCGCGAACTCGGTGTCGGACTGGATGTCGACCTTCCAGCCGGTCAGCCTCGCAGCCAGGCGCGCGTTCAACCCCTCCTTGCCGATCGCCAGCGCGAGCTGGTCGTCCGGCACGATCACGGTGGCGTCGCGGGTCCCGTCGTCGATGTAGACCTCGCGCACGCGGGCGGGTGAGAGCGCCTTGGCGACGAAGCGCGCGGGCTCGGTGTTCCACGGGATGATGTCGATCTTCTCGCCACGGAGCTCCGACACGACCATCCGTACCCGGGAGCCACGCGGGCCGACGCAGGCGCCGACCGGGTCGACCCCCTGGGCGTGTGACTCGACCGCGATCTTCGACCGGTAGCCCGGCTCGCGGGCGACCGCGCGGATCTCGACGAGGCCGTCGGCGATCTCCGGCACCTCCAGCTCGAACAGCGTCCGGATCAGCTCCGGGTCACGGCGCGACAGGATCACCTGCGGGCCCTTCGTCCCGGAGCGGACCTCCGTGATCACCGCCTTGATCCGGCTTCCCTGCTCGTAGCGCTCGCCGTCGACCTGCTCCGAGCGCGGGAGGAGCGCCTCGACCCGTCCGAGGTCGACGAGCACGTTGTTCCGGTCGCCCGCCTGCTGGACGATGCCGGTCACGACCTCGCTGACCCGGTCGACGTACTCCTCGTACATCATCTCGCGCTCGGCCTCGCGGATCCGCTGCAGGATCACCTGCTTCGCCGTCTGCGCGGCGATGCGGCCGAAGTTGTCCGGCGTCACGTCGGCCCGCTTGACGAGGTGCTCGGGCACGTCCGACCAGTCGATGTCGAGCTCGTCGTCTGAGATGAGCGTGTGGGAGCGCTCGCCGTTCTCGGCTTCGAGCTGCTCCAGCTCGGTGAGCGTCCGCTCCCGGGCCTCTTCGATCAAACGCTCCTCGATCTCCGACGGCAGCTCGATCGAGAAGACCCGGAAGTCGCCCTCCTCGCGGTCGAGCTCGACGGTCGCGTGGCGTGACGCGTCGGGGGTCTTCTTGTAGGCCGCCAGCAACGCGTCCTCCAGCGCGCGGATCAGCGTGTCGCTCTCGATCCCCTTCTCGCGCTCGATCGCGTGCACGGCCTCGATGATCTCTCTGCTCATTTCCTATCCTTCGATCAGGTTTCCCCGCACGATTGCCTCGTACGGGATCTGCACAGCCTCGCCGCCGGCGGCCAGGCTGATCTCACGGTCGTCGGCGCCGAGGAGCTCGCCGCGAAAGCGCCTGCGGCCCTCGATCTCCCGTGCGGTCCGCAGCGCTACCCGCCTGCCGATCGCGCCCCGGAAATGAGCGGGCTTTCGCAGCGGGCGCTCCACGCCCGGCGAGGACACATCGACCGCGTACTCGCGCAGATAGTCGCGCAGGACGTCGGTGACGCGTCCGCAGAGCGCATGGTCGACGCCGCCCGGGTGGTCGACGTAGACGACGAAGCGCTCGGGTCCGGTCAGCTCGACGGCGAGCACCTCGATCCCGGGAATGCCCCGTTCGACCTTGCCTGCGACCTCTCGGTACAGCACTCGCTCCTTCTCGTGGACGTCTGCCAAAGCTCTCCTGTTACAGAAAATGGGCGCCGCGCGCCCATTTCGCCAAGCCGGTGAAAATGGTGTCGAAACGATAGCACCTGGAGGCCAGAGGCTTGATGTGAAACTCCGCCGGGCCGGCTGGCGTCCCAGGCGCGTTGCCGGCTCAGCGCGCTCGACCGCGCCACGTAGCGCTGCTACGCGACGCAACCGATCGCGCTGCCCGGCTTGGCCTGGAACACCCCCGACGACGGCCGACTTTCGCATCAAGCCTCTACTCGAGGACGATCGTCACCGGTCCATCGTTGACCAGCTCGACGATCATCCTGGCGCCGAAGACGCCCAGCTCGACCGGGACGCCGAGCCCCTCGAGGGCCGCGCAGAATCGGTCGTAGAGCGGCCCGGCGACCTCGGGACGGGCGGCGCGCGCGAAGCTCGGCCGGTTCCCCCTCGCCGTGTC
>JACDAS010000113.1 GCA_013695295.1 Actinomycetota bacterium
CTAGTACCGCGCTACGCGAGCGGGAGGTAGCGCGCGGCCGCTCCGGCGGCGACGACACCCTCGCCGGGCTCGATCAGAACGAGTGCGTCGGCCTCGGCCGCGCGGGCAATCATGTGCGACTGCTGGCCGTCGAGCGGCTCGAGCATGACGGCGTCAGCAGAACATCGCAACCGCGCCCGGACGAGCCTCGTCCGGCTCGCGCCTCGCACCACGTCCGCCGCGAGGCGACCGACCAGGAATACCGGTCCCGGCGAGGCCGCTCCCTGGAGGGCGAGCACGGCAGGTCGGACGAAGAGCTCGAAGGACACGAGGCTCGAGACCGGGTTGCCCGGCAGCCCGAAGACGAGCGTGGCTCCACGGAGGCCGAAGAAGACCGGCTTGCCAGGCTGAACGGCAACCCCCCAGAAGACCTCCTCGACCCCGAGGGCAGCCCCGACGCTCCGCACGAGATCCTGGGTGCCCACAGAGACTCCTCCGGAGGTGACAAGAAGGTCGGCCCCGAGCCCGCGCCCGATTGCGGTCCGATGGGACTCCTCGTCATCGCCGACGGAGTCCAGTCGCTCGACTGCCGCGCCTGCGGCCTCCAGCTGGGCCGTGAGGATCAGGCTGTTCGCCTCGTAGATCTCCCCCGGTCCAAGGGGCTCGCCGGCGCGGCGTAGTTCGGTGCCGGTGGCGAGCACGGCGGCCTGCGGGCGCGGCGAGCATTCCACGCTTTCGAGTCCGGCGGCTGCGAGGGCGCCGAGCTGGGCCGGCCCGAGCCGCGCTCCACCACGGACGACGGTCTTGCCGGCACCGACGTCGCCCGCCTGGGGTCGGATGTTGGCGCCTGGCTCGACCGGTGTCGGTATCTCGATGCTGTTTCCAGACTGGACAACAGCCTCGACGGGGACGACGGCGTCGGCTCGCGCCGGAACGACCCCGCCCGTGGCGATGGCGATCGCCTCTCCTGCTCCGACCGAGGCGGTGGCTGGCCGCCCCGCCGCGGCGCTCGCCATGGTGACGGCCAGGGTCCCCGGCGTATCCGCTGAGCGAACCGCGAAGCCGTCCATCGCGGAGCTGGCGAACGGCGGCAGGTCGGTGGCCGCCAGGGCGTCCCGCGCGAGCACGCGGCCCGCGGCATGCTCGACCGCGACGGGCTCAGATGGGAGCGCTGTGACCCGCCCGAGGACTCGAGCAAGCGCTTCGTCCAGCGTGAGGAGTCCAGCCACGGAGCCATAAGCTACTCGCGTGGAGCACCGGGTGATCGCCAGGCGGTACCGCCTCGTGGAGCGGCTCGGGCGCGGCGGAATGGCCGAGGTCTGGCTCGCGGAGGACCTCGAGCTCGAGCGCCGCGTCGCGCTGAAGCTCCTCGGCCCCCGTGCGGACCCTGCGCGCTTCGATCGGGAGGCGCGCGCGGCGGCCTCGTTGGCCCATCCGCACATCTGCCTGATCTACGACTACGGCGAGGACGCCGGGCAGGCGTTCATGGTGCTCGAGCACCTGCCGGGCGGTACGCTGGAGGACCGGCTCACGCCCGGACGGCGGCTCCCAGACGCCGAGGCGGGCGTCGTTGCCCGCCAGGTCGCGGCCGGGCTTGCACACGCGCACCAACGCGGCGTCGTCCACCGCGACCTGAAGCCGGCGAACATCCTCTTCGACGGTGCCGGCCGCGCGAAGATCGCGGACTTCGGCATCGCTCGGCTCGGCGGCGAGGGCACCCTCACCGAGGCAGGCACCCTGCTCGGCACGGCGGCTTACCTCTCGCCCGAGCAGGCGTCGGGCCGGCCCGCGGCCCCGGCAAGCGACGTCTACTCCTTCGGCGTGATCCTCTACCGGCTCCTGAGCGGCAGACCGCCATTCGAGTCCACGAGCGCGGTCGACCTCGTCCGGCGACACCGGGAGGAGGTCCCGCCGGCGCTCGCCTCGGTGCGGCCGGACGTGCCGGACGGACTTGCGCGGGTCGCCATGGCCGCCCTCGAGAAGGACGCCTCTGCCCGGCCTGCCGACGGCTCGGCGCTCCTGGCCGCGCTCGAGGACGGATCGCCGACCGAGGCTCTCCGCCCGGAGGCTCGCACCGAGGTGATTCCCTTCGCGAAACGACGGCAGGGCGTCCGGAGGCGGTCGCTCGCGCTTCCCCTGCTCGCTGCGCCCCTCCTTGCTGCGGGCCTGGGCCTGGCCTTCGTGGCCACCAGGGACGGCGAGGGCCGGCCGGCCCCACCGTCGACCGACCGCCCGGCGTCGTCGGCCACCCCTCCGACGACGGCGGAGGAGACGGAAGGCGGCGGGGCTAAGGACACGACCGGCGAGACGGCTGCCGGCTCGACGTCGGAGGAGACGACCACCGAGGCGGCGAGCACCCGGCCGCCTCCGACAGCCACGACCGCGCCGCCGACGCGAGAGACGACCGATCCCACGACGACGCGCCCCGAGGCGACGACGGCGACCACTGCGCCCACGACGACGGAGCCGCCTCCGACAGCCACGACGACGCCGGCGGCCACCACGGAGCCCGGTCCGACCACGACCGCACCGGCTCCGACCACGACTCCACCGGCTCCGACCACAACCGCACCGCCACCGACGACGACCGAGCCGCCCCCGACGACCGAGCCGCCACCGACGACGGCTCCGACCACGACCGCGCCGCCACCGGCGACGACGGAGCCGCTTCCGACCACCGGGCCGCCGATCACGACCATCCCTCCGCCGACCACGGTGCCCTCGACGACGACGGTGCCGCTGCCGTGATCTCGGTCGTCGTGCCTCTCCACAACGAGGCCAGGAGCCTGGCGCTCCTCCACGACGAGCTCAGGGCGGCGCTCGAGCCGCTCGGGCGCCCGTGGGAGGCCGTCTTCGTCGACGACGGCTCGACGGACGGCACCTTCGGCGCGCTGACGCGCCTGCATGCCACGGAGCCCAACGTCCGGGTCGTCCGGCTGCGGCGCAATTTCGGCAAGTCGGCGGCGCTCGCCGCGGGGTTCGCGCAGGCAGACGGCGAGATCGTCGTCACCTTGGACGGCGACGGGCAGGACGATCCGAGCGAGATCCCGCGCCTGCTGGCGAAGCTCGACGAAGGTTACGACCTCGTCTCCGGCTGGAAGGCGCGCCGCCGCGACCCCCTCCGCAGGCGGGCCCTCTCGCGCGTCTTCAACCGGGTCACGAGCTGGATGTCCGGCATCCGCCTCCACGACCTGAACTGCGGGCTCAAGGCCTACCGGGCCGAAGTCGTGCAGGGCCTGCGGATCTACGGCGAGCTTCACCGCTTCATTCCGGTGCTCGCGCACTACCGGGGCTACAGGATCGCGGAGCTGCCGGTGAACCACCGCCCGCGCGAGCACGGACGTTCTCGCTATGGCCTCGAGCGCTACCTGCGCGGCTTTCTCGACCTGATGACGGTCTCGTTCATCGGCCGCTACCGTCACCGCCCGCTCCACCTGTTCGGCGGCCTCGGCCTGCTCCTAGGCATCCTCGGCACCGCGACGCTCGTGTACCTCACCGCCGTCAAGCTCGCCGGCCATGCGATCGGGCAGCGGCCGCTGCTCACTCTGGGCGTGCTGCTCGTGGTCGTCGGCCTGCAGTTCTTCTCGCTCGGCCTGATCAGCGAGATGATCACGAGTCAGCACGAGGAGCGCTCCGGCACGAAGGAGCGCTCGGAGCTGCACGTGGAGGAGATCCTGTCGTAGACCGCGCGATCAGGGTGCTCTACTTCGGCACCTACGAGCGGGACTACCCGCGGAACGCGCAGGTGATCTCCTGCCTGCGACGTTCCGGGGTCGAAGTGACGGAGCGGCACGTGGACGTCTGGGGCGGGAGCGAGCACAAGTGGCAGGCCGGCGGGCGGGCGGCCGCACGCCTCGCGGCCGCCGAGGTCAGGCTGCTGCGCCGGCCGGACGAGCCCTTCGACGTCCTGATCGTCGGCTATCCGGGCCACCCCGATCTCCCGGCCGCCCGGAGAGCGGCCGGTGGCCGGCCGGTCGTCCTCAACCCGCTCGTCTCGCTCGCGGACTCGCTGGTCGAGGACCGGGGCCGCTTCCGCCCGGGCTCGCTCGCCGCGAGGGCGCTGGCGCGGCTCGACCGGCACGCTCTTCGCGCGGCCGATCTCGTCGTCGCCGACACCGCCGCGAACGCCGCCTACCTCGCCGGGCTGGCCAATCTCCCCCCCGAGCGGGTCGCCGTCTGCCTCGTCGGCGCGGAGGAGCGAGTCTTCCGGCCCTGCTGGGCGCCCGAGGCGCCGTTCACGTGCCTCTTCGTCGGCAAGCTGATCCCGCTGCATGGCCTGGAGACGATCCTGGGCGCCGCGAGGCTCGCGCCGGAGCTCCGGCTCCGGATCGTGGGCAGCGGCCAGCTCGACCGCCTGCTCGAGGGGGCTCCGCCGAACGTGGAGTGGATTCGCTGGGTCGAGTACGCGGAGCTGCCGAGCGAGCTCGGTCGGGCCGGCTGCGCGCTCGGGATCTTCGGCACGTCCGCGAAGGCCGGCCGGGTGATCCCGAACAAGGCCTTCCAGGCGCTCGCCTGCGGTGTCCCGCTCCTCACCGGAGACACGCCGGCCGCTCGTGAGCTCCTCGTCGACGGAGAGAGCGCTCTGCTCGTGCCGCCCGGCGACGCCCCGGCGCTCGCCGCGGCCCTGCGCCGGCTGAGGGGCGACCCGGAACTGTCCAGCCGGCTTGCCTCCGGCGGTCTCGCCGCCTACCGCGAGCGGGCGAGCGAGAAGGTGCTCGGGCGGGTCTGGCGCGACCTGCTCGAGGGGCTCGTCCGAGGCGGGCCGTGAGCGTCGGCGTCGGGAGGCTCAGGCTCGGCGTGCGCCCGCTTCTGTGGACCGCGATCTCCGCATATGCCGCTGCGTTCTCGGCGCTCTCCGTCCTGCGCCACCTCGCCTTCAACACCGGCCGGTTCGATCTCGGAAACATGACGCAGGCCGTCTGGGCGACCGCGCACGGCCACCCCCTGCGCGTGACGGACGTCCACGGCGAGCAGATCTCCCGCCTGGCTGCTCACGTCGACCCGATCCTCGTCGGCCTCGCTCCTCTCTGGTGGCTCTGGCCGAGCCCGGAGCTGCTGCTCGTCGTCCAGGCCGTCGGGGTGTCGCTCGGGGCGCTGCCGGTCTTCTGGCTCGCCCGCAAGCACCTGGCCTCGGAGCGAGCCGGCCTAGGCTTCGCCCTCGCCTACCTCCTCTACCCGCCGGTGCAATGGCTGACGCTGAACGAGTTTCACCCGGTCGCGCTGGCCTGCCCCCTCCTGCTGTACGCGTTCTGGTACCTCGACGAGGATCGGCTCTGGGCCTTCGCGGGCTTCGCCGCGCTCGCCGCGTTGACGAAGGAGCAGATCCCGCTCGTCGTCGCCGGGTTCGGCCTCTGGTACGCGCTCGCCCGCGGTCGCCGGGCGGCCGGAGGTGCGATCGCCCTGGCGGGTGTCGCCACCTCGGCAGTCGCCGTCGGGATCGTGATCCCGCACTTCAACGACGGCTCCTCGGACTTCTACGGCCGCTACGAGCAGGTCGGGGGCTCGCCGGGCGGCATTCTCCGCACGGCCTTCACACATCCCTGGACGCTGCTCGAGGCAGCGTTCGACGGCGCCGGTGTCCGCTACCTGGTCGACCTCGTTGCCCCGCTCGCGCTGCTCAGCCTGCTGGCCCCCGTCGTCGCGCTCGCGGCAGCACCCGAGCTGGCGCTGAACCTGCTCTCGAAGACTCCCACCCAGACCTCGATCCACTTCCACTACACCGCCGGGGCGATTCCACCGCTCGTGGCCGCGGCTGTGCTCGGAGCGGCACGGCTGCTGCGCCGGAGGCCGTCCGCCGCCGCGCCTCTGGCAGTGATCGCGCTCGTCGTCAGCCTTGGAGCGAACTTCCGGCTCGGGGCGATCCCGCTCTGGAGCGAGCTGCCCTGGGGCGAGCGACTGGGCTCGCGCGACACTCGCGTCACCGAGCACGACCGGATCGCGGCGCGCGCGCTCGCGCTCGTCCCGGGGGGCGTGGCCGTCAGCGCCTCGAACTCGCTCGGCGCCCACGTGTCCGAGCGCAGGCGCGTTCTCAACTTCCCCGTGCTCGCCGAGGCACGCTGGGTGATCGTCGACGAGACGAGGCCGAGCTTCGCAGACCGCAATGCTCCCCTCCCCGCGAACCGGCGACTCGCCGAGCTTCGGCGGAGCCCGGAATGGCGGCTCCGCTTCCAGCAGGACGGGATCGTGGTGCTACAACGGAACGGCCTGCGGTAAGAGGTACGCCGAGACGGCGAGCGCGATCCCGATCGCGGCGGGGTCGTCGTCGATCGCGGCGAGCGGCACTGCCCAGACGACGTACCAGGGCGCGAGCCAGGGGGTCGCGAGCAGCAGGAGTCCCGACGCGAGCCCCAGCCGCGCCCGGCCCCGCGCGGCCTCGCGCAGGAGCCACGCGTACGCGAAGACAAAACCCGTCGCGAGCAGGAGCACCCCAGTGTGCTCCGGGAGCCCGAGCGAGTCGATCCGGCTCGGCAGTGCGTACCGGGTCTCGCGACTCGCGTTGCGTGCGAGCGGCCCGAACGCGGAGAGCCAATCCCAGCCGTACCGCGCGAAGGCGGCTGCGCCGAGTGCCACGGCGGCGAGCGCGAAGCCGAGGTGGCCGACGCGCCGGCCGCTCGCCCGGGCCTCGAGCGCCCGCAGCGGCAGCAACACGAGTGGCACCCACTTGACCAGGATCGCGGTCGCCCACGCGACCCCTGCGGCCTGCCGCCGGCCGGTCGCGCCGAGCGCGAGCGCTCCCACCACCAGCAACGCCATCCAGACGTCGTTGTGCCCGCCGCCCGCGAAGTGCAGCGCAAGCAGGGGGTTCCAGCCAACGAACGCCACGGCGAACGCCCGCCTGCGCGCGAGCAGCGCCGCGAGGGCGGTCAGGCCGAGCATCGCAGCCGCGGCGAGCGCCTTGTAGGTCCAGGCGGCCGCGTTCGGGGAGGACCCCGCCGCCAGCGCGAGGGGCTCCGAGGCCAGCGTGAACGCGGGCCCGTAGACCGTGGTCGTGTCGCGCCAGTCCTCGCCGAGGTGCGGAAAGGCAGCGTCGTCCGGAAACCGCGCCGGAGGGTCGACGTAGGGGTTGCCTCCACGCACTGCCGCGATCCTGCCGTAGCCCCAGTACGTCCAGGCGTCCGTCGAGAGGAGGAGCGGCGCGCCCAGCGGCGCGAGCTGGATCAGCGCGGCGAGGACGCAGACCGTCCGCAGCCGGAGTCCGCCCGAGCGGACGAGGCGGATCCCGCCGAGGAAGGCAGCGAAGGCACCGAGCTCGCAGGCGAGGTAGATCCAGGCCCAGTGGCGCTCGCCGACGGGGTTCCCCCCGTGGCGCGGCACGAGCGGCGACGAGTCGGGCCAGGCGACCGCGCAGCACGCCCCGACCAGGGCCAGCGTCGCCGCACCCGCGGCGAGCGCCCGAGCGCTCCTGCCCCTATCC
>JACDAS010000125.1 GCA_013695295.1 Actinomycetota bacterium
GGACAGGCGTGGGCGCGCCCCGGGGCGCGGTGCCACCGGCCGGGGCGGGTCACGCCGCCTCAGGCTCGATCAGCTCTGCGGGGTCGCGCGTCTCGAGTCTCTCCTCGAAGCGCTGCCGCAGGTGCTCACCGGAGACGGACTGGGCCGCACGCTGCCGTCGCAGCCCCTCCGCGGAGACGCGGACGATCGAGACGTTGTCGTCGCGGTCGCCGTAGCAGCGGGCGTAGCACTCCGCCTCGCTCAGGGGTCTCAATCTCGTCATGCGCGGCACCGTACGCAGCAGGTCGGACGGACCGCGCGGGCGCGGCCCCGGGGGTACGGTTCGGCGCAGTGAGCACGCCCCGCGCCAAGCGCTTCGAGTACGCCGCCTCCGTCGACCGGGCCGGTCGCATCTCGGCCGAGGGAGGCCCGCCGGTGGCCCTCGCGGACGAGTGGTCGCCCGAAGCGCTCGTGCTCGCGGGCCTCGGCCGCTGCATCCTCACGAGCCTCGGCTACCACGCCCGGAGGGGCGGGCTCGACGCGGTCGGCGCCGTGTCGGCGGCGGGTGTCGTGACCAGGCGCGACTCGGACGGCCGCTACGCGTTCGTGGAGGTCGAGTGCCGCCTCGAGCTGGAGCTCGACCCCGTGCCGCCGGGCGACGAGCTCGAGGCGCTGCTCGCGAAGGCCGAGCGCGACTGCTTCGTCTCGGCGTCGCTGACCATCTCGCCGAGCTACGCCTGGCGTGTCAACGGCGAGGACGCACGCTGAGACCTCGTTTCAGAATGACGCTTCGTCGCCCGGGTGCGATGGAGGAGTGCGAGGCAAGAACGCAGGGAGTGCCCGTACCCAAAGGTACGGGCCCGACCGAGGACGCAGAATCGCGCTCCCCCAGCGCAGCCGGGCGGCTCAAGGCTTCGTTTTGAAACGAGGTCTTAGACTGCTGGTCCTCGGCGGGACGAAGTTCCTCGGCCGCGCGGCGGTCGAGTCGGCTCTCGCCGAGGGACACGAGGTAACGCTCTTCAACCGCGGCCGGACGAACCCTGGCCTCTTCCCGGAGGCGGAGCACCTGAGCGGCGACCGCGACGGCGACCTCTCGGCGCTCGAGGGACGCGCCTGGGACGCGGTGATCGACCCGTCGGGGTATGTCCCGAGACTCGTGCGCGCCTCGGCGGAGCTGCTCGCGGGGTCGGCCGGCCACTACGTGTTCGTCTCGAGCCTCTCCGTCTATCGGGAAGGGTTCGCCGCCGGGTTCGACGAGGCGGCGCCCGTCGTCGAGCTCGCCGATCCGAACGTCGAGGACATCGCCGAGGGAAACAACTACGGGGGCCTGAAGGCGCTCTGCGAGGAGGTCGTGCGCGAGACTTTCCCCACCGCGCACACGAACGTCCGGGCCGGCCTGATCGTCGGGCCGCACGACCCGACCGGGCGCTTCACCTACTGGCCGGTGCGCATCGCCCGCGGCGGGACGATGCTCGCACCGGGAGATCCCGGCCGGCACGTCCAGTTCGTCGACGTGCGCGATCTCGGAGCCTGGCTCGTTCGGACGGCCGTCGACCGCATCGTCGGGACGTTCAACGCGACGGGCCCCGTGCCCGAGGTGACGATGGGCGGGCTGCTCGACGCGTGCAGGCGGGTCTCGGACAGCGACGCCGAGATCGTCTGGGTCGCCGAGGACTTCCTGCTGGAGCAGGGCGTAGGCCCGTGGATGGAGCTGCCGCTCTGGCTCCCGGGCGGCGCGGCTGCGGTGCTCCAGTGCGACGTGTCGCGCGCCGTGGCGGCGGGACTGCGCTTCCGGCCCGTCGAGGAAACTGTGCGCGACACGCTGGCGTGGGTCGACGCGGGCGGTGTCCCGACCGAGCTCGCCAGCGGGCTTGCGATCGGCGAGGCCGGCCTGCGCCCCGAGCGCGAGGCGGAGCTGCTGGAGGCATGGCGAGCCCGCAGCTGAGCTTCGACGTCGACGCCGCCCGCCGCCGCTTCTCGGCCCTCGACCAGTCGCTGGTCTTCTTCGACGGGCCGGGTGGCACGCAGGTTCCCGATCAGGTGATCGAGGCGATCTCGACGTACCTGCGCGACTCGAACGCGAACGTCAGCGGCCCCTACGAGACGAGCCGGAGGACGGAGGCCCTCGTCGCGTCCGCGCGGCAGACGGCGGCCCGGTTCCTCGGCTGCGGGCCGGACGAGACGATCTTCGGCGCGAACATGACGACCCTCAACTTCGCTCTCTCGCGAACGCTCGGCCGGACGCTCGAGGCCGGCGACGAGCTGCTCGTGACGCGCCTCGACCACGACGCCAACGTCGCGCCCTGGCTCGAGCTCGCCCAGGACCGGGATCTCGTCGTCCGCTTCGTGGACATTCGCAACGACACGACGCTCGACCTGGAGGACCTCGCGCAGCAGCTCACCTCGCGGACGCGTGTCGTCGCGTTTCCCGTCGCGTCGAACGCGGTCGGCACGCTGACCGACGTGCGGCGCGTTGCAGACCTCGCCCACGAAGCCGGCGCGCTGGCCTGGGCCGACGCGGTTCACTACGCGCCCCACGGGCCGCTCGACGTGACGGAGCTCGGGGTCGACCTCCTCGTCTGCTCGCCCTACAAGTTCTTCGGCCCGCACCTCGGGCTCGCCTTTGGTCGCCGGGAGCTGCTAGAGCAGTGGCGGCCGTACAAGGTCCGCCCCGCGCCGAACGAGCCGCTCGGGCATCGCTTCGAGACCGGAACGCTCCCGCACGAGCTGCTGGCGGGCTTCGTCGCGGCGGTCGAGTACGTGGACTCGATCGGCTGGGAGGCGATCTGCTCCTGGGAACGCGAGCTCGGTCAACGCTTCCTCGACGGCCTGCCTCCGAACTGCCGCCTGCACGGCCTGCCGTCGATGGAAGGCCGGGTCCCCACCTTCGCGCTCAGCGTCGAGGGCCTCGCCCCGGCGGAGGCGGCCGCGCGGCTCGGCGAGCAGGGCTTCGCCGTCTGGCACGGCAACTACTACGCCCTCGAGGTGATGAGGCGGCTGGGGCTCGAGGACGCCGGCGGGGCGCTCCGCATCGGCTTCGTCCACTACAACACCCCCGGCGAGGTCAACCGGCTCCTCGACGCGCTCGCCCCCCTTGGGTGAGGGTCCATACCCAATACGCTCGGCCGGTCGATTCAGACGGATCACGGCCGACAACAAGAGCTGCGCGATCGACGGCGACCGGCAGGCGCTGCGCTTCGTCTACCGGCTCGAGGACCGGCCCCGCCAGCGGACGCGCGGAGCACGCGGTCAGTCGTAGGCCGCCCGGGCCCTTGCCCAGCGCTCGTGGTCGCGGTGGATCCGGTCGGGGTCGACGCCGCGCGCAGCCGCGAGGTCGACGGT
>JACDAS010000215.1 GCA_013695295.1 Actinomycetota bacterium
ACCAGGTCGGCGCCGGCCGCGACGGTCTCGCGCGCGCTCGGCTCGTCTCCTAGAGCGATGATCGCTCCCGAGCCCAGGTCGTCTACTAGAGGTAGCCCGTGGCCGCGCGCGAGCGCAGCCAGCTCGCCCACTCCCGGCCGCTCGGTGAAGCCGATGACGCGGAAGTTCGAAGGGTGCACGCGCAGGAGCGCGGCCGTCTCCGAGGAGATCGCTCGCTCGTAGTCGGCGACGCGGGTGCGGTTTGTCGTGCCCACCTCGACCAGGCGGGCACCGGACCGCGCGAGTACGTCGGGGATCCGGAAGCCGTCGCCGATCTCGATTAGCTCGCCGCGCGAGACGATCACCTCGCGCCCTTCCGCGAGCGCGGCGAGCGCAAGCAGCACGGCGGCCGCGTTGTTGTTGACGACGAGCGCGGCGGCGGCGCCCGTCAGCTGCCCGAGCACGCTCCCGAGATGCTCGTGACGGGAGCCGCGGCCACCCGCTTGGAGGTCGTATTCGAGGTTCGAGTAGCCCTCGCCGACCTCCCGGACCCGCTCGAGGGCCGCCTGGGGGAGCGGCGCCCGACCGAGGTTCGTGTGGACGATCACCCCCGTCGCGTTGATGGTGCGTCGCAGCCGCGGTGCGCGGGCGCCGGCGAGCGCCAGCCGCGCGCGCTCGACCGGGTCGCCCGGCTCGCCACCGGCCAGGATCACCTCGCGCGCGTCCCGGAGCGCTTCCCGGGCGGCCTCGAGGGCGAGCGGGCGAGGCTCGCCTGCGAGGCGCTCGTCGCGAAGGAGCTCGTCCACGGACGGCAGCTCACGGAGCTCCACGCCCTAAGTGTAGGACGCCGGTGCTCCGTTCAAGTTGCCGGGGCCAGAGATCTCCGAAGCGTGCACTAGACTCGAGCCGCTCGTGCGCTCTCCGATCCTCCAAGGCGGCGCGCACCGCAGGCGCCGACCACGATTGCTGCCGATCGTGCTCGCCGTCTTCCTCGCGGCCGCCGGTGCCTCGCTCGCCCTGCGCACCTGGCCAGCGAAGGGAGGGTCCGAGCCGTCGGGACGCGCTGCCTCGGCTCCGGCCGTCGCGCGCTGGACGGCGGCGAAGCTCCTGCCCCCTGCGATCCCGCGCGACCTCGTCGTCGCGCGTGGCCCGATGGTGCGGACGGGTCTCGGCGAGCCGCTCACCGCCGACGCGGCGATCCTCGTCGAGGGGACGAACGGCACGGTGCTCTTCGCAAAGCGCGAGCACCTGCGCCTGCCGGTCGCCTCGACGACCAAGATCATGACCGCGCTGATCGCGCTCGAGCGCCTCGCCCCCCGCGATGTCGTCACGATCGACCCAGCAGCCGCCCGGGCCGCGCCGTTTCGCGAGGGCCTCCGCCCGGGCGAGCGGGTCGCGGCCTGGAAGCTCTTCCACGGCCTGATGCTCTACTCCGGAAATGACGACGCGCTCGCGCTCGCGATCGCGAGCGCCGGCAGCCGCACGGCCTTCCTGCGCCTGATGAACGAGCGTGCGCGAGACCTCGGGCTGCGCGACACGAAGTTCGTCAGCCCGAGCGGCCTCGTCGACCGGGGCAACTACTCCACCGCCTGGGACCTGGCCGCGATCACGCGGCACGCGCTGCAAAATGCGAGGTTCCGCACGATCGTCCGCACACGCGTGAAGCGGGTCGCCTGGGCGGCGCCGACCTACGCGAAGGTCTACGTGAACAAGAATCACCTGCTCGGCGCCTATCCCGGCGCCGACGGCGTCAAGACGGGATGGACGACGCTGGCCGGACACTGCCTGGTCGCCTCGGCGACCCGCCACGGCATCCGCCTGATCGCAGTCGTGCTCGGCGCCGACGACGCGTATGCGGACGTCCGGCGGCTGCTCGACTACGGCTTCAGCCGGCGCTAGCGCTCAGCGCTCCGTGCGGATCGTCTCTGCGGCAGCCTGGGATTCGACAGACGCCGCGGGCGCGGCGGCGCAGTTCCGGCGGTAGCACTCGACGATCGTCTCGACCCCCGCGTCGAGATCGTCGGTCACGAAGAGGAGGTGCTCGTCTTCGGGTGCGATCATCCCGCGACCCAGCGGTTTCGCGTGGATCCAGTCGAGCATTCCCTGCCAGAAGTCGGAGCCGACGAGTACGACCGGGAAGTGGGAGACCTTGCCGGTCTGGATCAGTGTCAGCGCCTCGAACAGCTCGTCCAGCGTCCCGAAGCCGCCCGGGAAGAGCATGAACCCCTCCGCCGCCTTCACGAGCATCGTCTTGCGGGAGTAGAAGTGCCTGAAGGTGAGGGAGACGTCCACGTAGGGATTCCCCGCCTGTTCGTGGGGCAGCTCGATGTTGAAGCCGACCGAGAGCCCTCCTCCCTCGCGCGCGCCCCGGTTCGCGGCCTCCATCACGCCGGGGCCGCCGCCGGTGACGACCGCGAAACCGGCCGCGGCGAACCGCCGGCCCGCCTCGCGCGCCTGCGCGTACACGGGATCGTCGCTGCCGATCCGCGCCGAGCCGAAGATCGCGACGGCCGGGTCTGCGACCCGGCCGACGGCCTCGAAGCCCCGCCGGAACTCGTCCGCGATCAGCGCGACGTCGCGCTCGAGATCGACCTCCTGCGCCGAGAGGATGCGGCGGTCCTCGTCTCGCATCAGGCTAGAAGTCCCGGGGGACGTGGGTGGCGTTCATGCCGACCACGAGCAGGATCGCGAGCCCGACGTAGACGCCCGCGACGGTCAGTCGCTGCCACGGCTTCACCTGGTAGTAGGCCTCGCTTCGCGCCCGGTGGCGGCTCTTCCACCGAGACCACAGCTCGAGCGCCCCGACGAGGATGATGATGTAGAGGATCGGGTTGTGCCAGCGGATCGCCAGCACGACGAGCGCGACGAGGCCGACCGCCCAGAGCAGCGGATGAATCGCAGCGACGGCGCGACCGCCGTCGAGCGGCACGATCGGCAGGAGGTTGAAGAGGTTCAGGAGGAAGCCGAGGAAGGCGAGCGCCTGGACGTAGCGCGAGTCGTAGTACTCGCCGGCAACCCAGAGCACCGCGGCTCCCAGGCTGCCGAGGATCGGCCCGGCGAGCGCCACCTGCGCCTCGCGCCAGGCGTTCGCGGGGGCCTGCTTCATCAGGATTGCTGCGCCGAGGAAGGGGATGAACACCGGCGCCGACACCGGCAGGCCCTGCCGCTTGGCCTCGAGCACGTGACCCAGCTCGTGTACGAAGAGCAGCCCCACGAGCGCCACCCCGAACCAGAGGCCGCCGATCCAGATGTACACCCCCGCCGACGCGAGCAGCGACGCGGCGAAGGTGAAGAACTTGAGCTTGAAGATGACGGCCCCGAACTTGACGAGGAACGCCACGAGCGCCGCGGCCGGAGCCCAGATCCGCCGCGCGAAGGCGCGCCAGTCGAAGCCGCGCGGCTGGACCGGTTCGTACTGGCGCAGCTCTCCCGAGTAGGGCTCCACTTGTCCCTACGGTAGCTACGCGTCCCTAGGGGAGCGAGATGGGACGCCCGTCGGCCTCGACCGCTGGCAGCGAGAAGACGCAGTCGACGTGGATCGTCGCCTCGTTGTCGCCGCCGTAGGGCCCGGTGTTCCGGCCGATCGCCACGTGGGCGGTCTTCGCGGCCTTCTCGTCCAGCATCACGTGCCCGCGCGGGGCGATCGTCGGGTTGACGCCGATCCCCAGTTCCGCAATCACGTCCGCTCCCGGCCCGGCGCCCGCGACGAGGTCGCGGAGCATGCCGGCCGCGCGCCCGCCTTCGATGGAGGTGACGCGACCGCGCTCGAAGGTGAGCGACACCGGCTCGTCGACCAGCCCCTGCACGGTGTACGGCACCGTCAGATCCGCCACGAGAATGCCGTTCGCGCCGTTGGCGTGGGGGGCGACGAAGACCTCGCCGCTCGGGTAGTTCGCCATGTCGCCGTCGCGGAGCGGCCCCGCGTCGGTCTGCCAGGGGCGGCCGGCGACGTTCAGCTCGAGGTCGGTTCCCGCGCGGCCGCGAATCCGGATCCGGTCGACTCCCTCGAGCTCCTCGAGCAGGCCGCGGGCCACCTCTTCGAGGTCGACGGCGGGCCGCGAGAGCTCGCCGTTCAGGAGCTCCGAGTCGACGAAGCCCAGGAAGATCTGCCGGCCACCGTGCTCGATCATCGCCTCGAGCAGGGAAAAGCGCGCCGCCGCCTCCTCGCCCAGCGGTTGCTCGGCGAGGAAGAAGGAGACGTCCGCGGAGCCGGCCGCCTCGAGCACCGGCGCAGGCGCCCTCGACAGGGGCCGCTCACCCCGCCAGAGCTGCAGCACCGGCTTGCCGCCGGCGTCGCGTACGGCCGCCTGGAGCGCGGAGCCGTCCTCCACGAGCGGCTCGTCGACGACGACGAGCACCCGCTCGCCCGGCCGGAGTCCGGCCGCGCGGATCAGGTTCTCACACCAGCCTGGGTGGGCGAGCTTGGCCATCCGGCGATCGTACTCGGAGCAGTCTCGAGCCTAGGAGCCCTGGCCGATCCACTCCTCGCCGCCCTCGTAAACCTCCTTCTTCCAGAGCGGCACGGTCGCCTTCAGCGTGTCGATCGCCTCCGCGCAGGCAGCGAGTGCCGCCGCCCGGTGCGGCGCGGAGACCGCGATCGCGACGCTCGTCTCGCCGATGCCGACACGGCCGACCCGGTGGTGCATCGCCACCTCGCAGAGCTCGTAGCGACCTTTCAGCCCCTCGGCCACAGCCGCCATCGTGCGCTCGGCCATGCCGGCGTAGGCCTCGTACTCGAGATGGCGAACGACCCGGCCCCGGGAGTTGACGCGGGTCGTCCCGACGAAGGTGGCCACGGCGCCGGCACGCTCGTCGGCTACCTCGTCCACCACCCTCTGGAGCTCGAGCGGCTCCTCGGACAGGGTGAAGGCGCCGCCGGAGACGGGAGGGATCAACGCGACCTCGTCGCCGTCCTCGAGCGTCCGGTCAGCCGCGGCGTACTCGCGGTTGACTGCGTAGAGCAGACCCCCGGGCAGGTCGCCGAGCGCTAGCGCCTCCCAGGCCGTGGTGACGGTCGCCCCCTCCGGAATCTCCACAGTTCGCTCGCCGAGGCCTGCGCGCTCACGCAATCCCGCAAAGAGCCTCACGGTGACGCGCACGCGGCCAGCCTAGATCAAGCCTGCGGCGGTCGCGGCTCGCGGCCCGCGCGTACGATTGGCCCGTGGCCACGACGGAAGACCGTCGCGAGACCGACTCCGGGATCGAGATCAGGCCGGTCTACACGGCGACGGACGGGTCCGGCCCAGGCGAGCGTCCCGGCGAGTTCCCGTTCACGCGGGGGCCGTACCCCGACATGTACAGGGGCAGGCCCTGGACGATCCGCCAGTACGCGGGCTTCGGCTCCGCCGAGGAGACGAACGAGCGGTTCCGGTACCTGCTCGATCGCGGGCAGACGGGGCTCTCCGTCGCGTTCGACCTACCCACCCAGCTCGGCTATGACTCGGACGACGCGCGGGCCCTGGGGGAGGTCGGGCGGACCGGCGTCGCGATCGACTCGCTCGCCGACATGGAGCTGCTGCTCGGCGGGATTCCGCTCCGCGACGTCTCGACTTCGATGACGATCAACGCGCCGGCGGCGCTCCTGCTGCTCCTCTATGAGCTCGTCGCCGAGGGCCAGGGCGTCGAGTCTTCGGAGCTGCGCGGAACCGTGCAGAACGACATCCTCAAGGAGTACGCCGCCCGTGGGAACTACATCTTCCCGCCGCGCCCCTCGATGCGGATCACGACCGACCTCTTCGCATACTGCGCGGAGCGGTTGCCGCGCTGGAACACGATCTCGATCTCGGGCTACCACATCAGGGAAGCCGGCTCGACCGCCGTCCAGGAGCTCGCCTTCACGCTCGCAAACGGGATCGCGTACTGCAGCGCGGCCGTCGACGCGGGTCTCTCGCCGGACGACTTCGGGGCACGCCTCTCCTTTTTCTTCAACGCCCACAATCACTTCTTCCAGGAGGTCGCGAAGTTCCGGGCGGCGCGTCGCCTCTGGGCCCGGATCATGCGCGAGCGTTTCGGCGCGACGAACCCGAGGGCACTCGCGCTCCGCTTCCACGCGCAAACCGGCGGCTCGACCCTGACCGCGCAGCAGCCCGAGAACAACATCGTCCGGGTGGCGGTCCAGGCCCTGTCGGCGGTCTGCGGCGGGGCGCAGTCGATCCACACGAACGGGTTCGACGAGGCACTGGCGCTCCCATCGGAGCGGTCGGCCCGGATTGCGCTTCGGACACAGCAGATTCTCGCGCATGAGGCCGGTGGGACGGACACCGCGGACGCGCTCGGCGGCTCGTGGTTCGTCGAGGCGCTCACCGACGAGCTCGAGGCGCGGGCGACCGAGCTGATCATGCGGATCGACGAGCTTGGCGGGGCGGTCGCTGCGGTGGAGCTGGGGTTCGTGCAGCAAGAGATCGAGGAGGCGGCGTTCCGCTTTACCGCGCACGTCGAGGCCGGCGAGCAGGTGATCGTGGGCGTGAGCCGCTACGCGGAGGAAGAGACCGAATCGATCGAGCTGCACCGTCTCGATCCCTCGGCGGAGCGGCGGCAGCTCGAGCGGACGGCCCGCGTTCGGGCCGAGCGGAACGCCGATCGTGCGCAGGCCGCGCTCAGGGAGGTGCGGAACGTGGCCGCGGGCGAGCAGAACCTCTTGCCGGCGCTGCGCGAGGCCTTGCGGGCACGCTGCACGGTGGGCGAGATCTGCGAGGACCTCCGCGAACTCTTCGGCACCTACGACGCGCAGCGGGCCTAGAAGGGGTCTGGACGCGGTTCGCGCGTCGCGTCAAGCAGAGCGCCTTGCCCTCCGACAATCGCCGCGGGCGCTGATCGGAATCGTCGGTGTGCCGTCGGTTCTTGTTCACGCGCGCACGGGCCGACCGCTGACCACCCGCCACTTTCGATCCTAATCTGGCGGGGCGCGCACAGGTGTGACGCGGCGTGCCGGAAACGTCAAGCTTCGTCCTGTGCGGATCCTGCTCGTCTCGCAGCTCTATCCGGGGGCCGACGACCCCGACCTTGGCACGTTCGTCGCCCAGCTCGAACGGGCACTCGCGGCCCGCGGTCACGAGCTCGAGCGGGCCGTCCTCGATCGCCGCGCCGGCGGCAAGCTCCGCTACCTCGAGCTGGCGCGCCGGACCCGCTCTGCTGCCCGGCGCTTCCGGCCGGACGTCGTCTACGCCCACTTCCTCGTCCCGGCGGGTCTGATCGCGGAGCTCGCTGCCCCGGCGCCGCTCGTCGTGACCGCGCACGGGCGAGATGTCCGCAACATCGGCGAGCTTCCCGGCGTCCGGGCGCTTACGCGACGGGTGGTGCGGCGCGCGGCCGCGGTCGTTGCGGTCTCCGAGTACCTTCGCCGGGAGCTCGAGACGCGGCTGCCCGAGGCACGAGGGAAGGTGCACGTGATCGACTCGGGGGTCGACCTCGACCGCTTCCGTGGGGCCGATCGTGACGCGGCCCTGCGGCTCGTGGCCTGGGAAGGCGACGCACCCCGTTTCCTCTGCCTGGGCTCGCTGACGGCGAGGAAGAACGTGCTCAGGCTCGCGGCTGCCTTCGCCCGGCTCGAGCGCGGCTCGCTCGCGTTCGTCGGGGATGGGCCGCTTCGCGGCCGGCTCGAGGGCAGGGAGGGAGTCGTCGTGGCGGGCGCGGTTCCCCACGCCAAGGTCCCGCACTGGCTGGCCGCCTGCGACGTGCTCTGCCAGCCGTCGCTTCTGGAGCCGTTCGGTCAGTCGGTGCTCGAGGCGATGGCCTGTGAGCGAACGGTGCTCGCAACCCGGCTGGGAGGCCCGCCCGAGTTCGTTCCCCGCGGCGCCGGTGTGCTCGTCGATCCGCTCGACGACGACGCTCTCGTGGACGCGCTCGCGGAGGCTGCTGCGCTGCCGAGCCCGAACCTCGCAGCTCGCGAGGCAGCGAGCCTCCACGACGTGGGCCGGCAGGCAGAGCGGATCGAGGAGCTGCTGCTCCGAGCCGCTCAGCGCGGGTAGGGACCCGCGAAGCGCAAGGGCTCGAACGTCCTGCCCCCGTCCATCGAGACCCGCAGGAGAACCTCCTTGCCGGCGGGCGGCGGACGGTCGAAGGCGACGCTCTCGCGGTACGCGATGCCCTTGCGCAACCCGCCCGGGAAGGCGCACTCCTGCAGCCCGGACTGGAACCGGCACTGCGCCCCTGCGAAGGGAAGCTGAGCGATCAGGGTCAGGTCGTTGCCGAAGTCGAGCTGGACGAAGTCGATGCCCGCAAAGTCGCACTGGAGGGTCAGGCCGAGCTCGAGGGCCGACGCGGTGGCGCGCCCGACTCCGACGGCGCAGTACTCGGCTCCCAGGGGGCCGAGCGCCGCGAGCGGTGCCGGCCGATCGAGTGCCAGGAGGCAAGCTGCCCGGGCCAGGCCGTTCAGGGACGTGCGTCGGAAGGCAGTGCCCACATGGAGGCCCGAGACCGCGGCGCGCGAACTGCACGCGAACGGCGGGCGAGGGTTCTCCTGGACGACGTTCGCCGCCAGGGCAACGCGGGTGGCCGTGTAGCCCTGGGGCAGCGTGAGCACCACGAAGGCCGGCACCCGCGCTCGTAGGAGCAGGTCGAGCGCGGTGATTCCCCGGCGCCGCGAGCGGTGGCGGTGGACGATCGTGACCGTGGCCTTCGACCGCTTGCCCTTCTTCGGCTTCGTCGCGAGGACGGCGACGTCGGACCCGAGGGCCCTGGCATTCGCGACCCGCAGGCGAGGCGCTGCCGTCGCACCGGCCGAGCGGGCGAGCGTCAGCTGGGCGACCGTCACGTTCCCCGTCCGGGCGAGCCGGACGCGAACCTGCTTCGAGGCTCCGAGCGCCGAGGGGCCGGCTGCAAGGCCGACGGCGGCCGCCAGCACGAGCGCGAGTCCGCGCACGCTCACGAGGCGGCATCCCGCTCGAGGCGAGCGAGATCCGCGAGCCGGATCTCCACCAGGGGCCGGATGCGATCCTCGAGGCCCGCCTCCCGCGCCAGCTCCAGTGCCCGTTGGTAGCTCTCCCTCGCCTTTGCGGGCCGGGCGCCTTGCTTGAGCCGGTTGTCGCCGGTCACGAGGAGTTTCTGGATCCGCTCGCGGACGTCGTCAGTCATCTCGAAGGGCGAAGCATCTCACGGCCCGGAAGAGCGACGCGAGGCGCATCGGAGCGGCTTGACAGCAGCCCGGATCGGTATACCGTCAGAAGAAGGTCGTTGCCGTCGTGATCGTCTCCGCAACCCCATTGCCGCGCTCCGTCCGCGTCCTCATCGCGGACGACCACCGACCCTTCTGCGACGCGTTGGAAGCGATCCTCGGAGGTGACCAGCGGATCGACGTGATCGGCTTCGCCTCGAACGGGGTCGAGGCGGTCGAGCTCGCGAGACGGCTTCGGCCGGACGTCACCCTCATGGACATCAGCATGCCCCTGCTGGACGGTGTCGAGGCGACCCGCAGGATCCGGAGCGAGGTTCGCGGAGCCTGCGTCCTGATGCTCAGCGGTTCCGACTCGCCGGCGGACGTCGCCCGCTCCCGCGAGGCGGGCGCCGCCGGGTACGTGACGAAGGACAGGATCGACGCCGAGCTGCTCGACTCGATCCTCCAGATCGCGGCCTGCTAGCGACCATCTCAAGGGGCTCAAACAGGGCGCTGCTACCCTTGGCGGCCGATGCTGCAGGTCGTCGCGGTCTTCCATGTCCTGATCTCGCTCACCCTTGTCGGACTCGTCCTGATGCACTCGGGACGCGACGCGGGGATGGGCGGGCTCGGGTTCACGCCGGCGTCGCAGGGCGGGACCCACATCGTCGAGCGCAACCTGACGAGGGTGACCGTCGTCGTCGGAATCGTGTTCTTCCTGAACACGATCTGGCTCTTCCACCTGCTCACGTAGCTCGGCTAGGGCTCATCGAGTCCCTACAGGCCCGGTCCCGAGCCGGTACCCGTGACCGCGAACCGGGCGGTCGCGAGCGCGGGCACGAGGGCTCCGAAGGGGTATCGCTCGTCGTAGAAGTCGCTCTGGTTGACGAGGGCCACCTCGCGCGTGAGGCCGGGCACCTCGCTCAGCAGCTCTGGCACGGAGACCGTGAAGCGCAGGTTGACGAGGGGTTCGGCGACCTTCCCGTCCCGGATCCGAAACGTGCCGTCACGCGTCATGCCCGTGAGGATCCCCTCCCGGGGATCGACGACGCCGAGGTAGTGCAGTCGGGTCACGTAGACGCCGTCGCCAACGAGCTCGACGAGCTCGTCGATGGAAGCAGCCTCTCCCGGCGCGACCGAGAGCGCGAGCGGGAGGGGCCCGAACGAGCGGCTGGACAGCGGGAGCGCGTGGCCCGTGCTGCGGACGCCGGCCCGGGCGGCGGTGACGCGGTCCCAGGCGACGCCGCGCGCGACTCCCTCCTCCACGAGCGGGACCCGCGCCTTGGGCGTCCCCTCGAAGTCGAACGCCTTGGGCAGCCCTCGCGGGTCGAGCGCGTCGTCGGCGATCGAGACCTTCGGGTCGAAGACGCGATCGCCGAGCCGCCCGGCGAGGTAGCCGCGCTCCTCGGCGAATGCGAGCCCGTTGAACGCCGAGTAGGCGAACCACTGCAGGAGCTCGCCGAGCGCGTAGGGCTCGAGAACCGCGCGGTAGCTCGCCGGCTCGAGGTCGGCGGCGTCGCTCGTCCGCTGCGCCTTCTCGGCTGACTCGCGGCCCACCGCCGCGGGATCGACGTCGCCCGAGGCCCAGGAGCTTCGAGTCGCATAGCCCGAGACCCCGGCGCCGGCGGCGATCGACAGCACGGTCACGTCCGTGAAGCGCTGGGCCGCCTCGACACCCGCGCTCGAGCGGACGACGAGCTCGCAGTCCCCGCTCGTGACGAAGCCGTAGGCATCGAGGTCGCCCGTCCCCCCGATCGCCGCACCCGCAAGCTCCGCGAGATCCCCGGCCGAAAGCGCCGCCGTGGCCTCGTCGAAGCCTGCGACGTCCGGGAGAGGGGCGGGCGGGGTGAGCCCCAGGCCCTGTTCCGGGGTTCCGCTCGCCGCCGCGGTCGCCGCGCGCTCCACCAGGCGGGCCAGGTGCTCGTCCCCGGTTCCGTTGGTGCTCGCGGAGCCCGTCCGCCCTTCACGGAGGATCGTCAGCTGGACGACGGTGTCGTCGACGAGGGTC
This sequence comes from Actinomycetota bacterium, assembly GCA_013695295.1. Lineage (GTDB taxonomy): Bacteria > Actinomycetota > Thermoleophilia > Gaiellales > Gaiellaceae > JACDAS01. The sequence continues at coordinate 11,079 of JACDAS010000215.1, forward strand.
GGCTGGTGTACCTCGGAGGCGGCGAACCGAGCCAGACTGGAACGCTCGCGCTGGACGACGACCTCGAGCTCGCCCCGCCCGCGGGCGAGCTCGAGTACGCGCTCCGCGAGCTCCGAGGCGCTCACGTCGAGACGCCGACTTGCACGTCCCGAAAGCGCGCCGGCGAGGCCCCGTGCGAGACGTGGGCGAACTGGCCGGGCTGCCCCTTGCCGCAGTTCGTCAGGCCGTGCATGCGCCAGGTCTCGGGACCTGCGACCCGCTCGAGCGAGCCCCAGAAGACAGGGGTCACGCCCGTGTAGGTCGCGTCGCGAAGCATCCGGCCGAGTTGCCCGTTCCGGATCTCCCAGGCGATCTGCGTCCCGAACTGGAAGTTGAGCCGCTTGTCGTCGATCGACCAGCTCTTGTTCGTCTCCAGGTAGATCCCGGAGTCGATGCCGTCGAGCAGCTCCTCGAACGACCCCTGGCCGGGCTCCAGGTGGAGGTTGGACATGCGCACGAGCGGCATCCGGCTCCAGCCATCGGCCCGCATCGAGCCGCCGCTCCCCGACCCGATGCGCGCGGCGGTCTCGCGCGAGGTGAGCAGCCCGCGCAGCACGCCGTCGCGCACGATGGGCTGACGCTGCGCGGGAACGCCCTCGTCGTCGAAGCCGTAGGAGCCGAGGCCGAGTGGGGTCGTCGGGTCGGCGGTCACGTTCATGTGCTCGGACCCGTAGCGGAGCGTGCCCAGATCGTCCGGGCCCAGGAAGCTCGTTCCGGCGTAGGCGGCCTCGGTGCCGTAGATCCGGTCGAGCTCCGTCGGATGGCCGACGGATTCGTGCACCTGGAGCTGCATCTGCTCGGCGTCGACCACCACGGTCGTTTGGCCCGCCGGACACCGGTCCGCGCGCAGAAGCGCCGCCGCCTGTTCTGCCACTCGCGGCGCCTCCTCGGCCAGGCCGAGGGCCTCGACGTACTCCCAGCCGGCCTGCGCGCTCGAGCCTCCGTGCGCGCTCGGGTAGCTGCGCAGCTGGTAGAGGCCGTCCCGCGTCGCCACCGCGTCGATGCCGCCGCCGCACTCGACGAGCTCCTGCTCGAGCGACGCCCCGTCGGAGGACACGAACAGCCTCAGCTCGCGCCGAGCCCGCACGAAGGCAGAGCGCACTGTCACGTCCGGTGAGGTCAGGGCCTCCTCGGCCCGCAGGCAGAGCTCGACCTTCTCCTCGAGCGGCACGGCGAATGGATCGCGCGAGACGGGCGTGCGGTAGCTCCCGGTCTGCGGGTCGGCGGGTGCGAGGGCTCGCGCGTGGGCGCCCGGGGCTGCGCTCGCGAAGTCGCAGGCGCGCCGGGCTGCTTCCCTGGCGCCCTCGACCGAGATGCGGCGGTCGCAGGCGAACCCCCAGGCTCCTCCGAGCAGAACGCGGACGCCGATGCCCTCGCTCTCGCTGTCGGACAGCGCGTCGACCCGACCGTTCTTCGTCTCCACGCGCTGGCTGCGGCGGCTCACAGCGCGCGCGTCCGCATAGTCGGCGCCTGCGCCCAGGGCGGCCTCGACCGCCGCTTCGCAGAGGGCCTTCACCCGGCCAACCCTAACCGGGCGCCGGGCCTGCGGCCGCCAGGCCGGGCGCGGCTACAATGCGCCGTCGCGCGCTGGTGGCGGAATTGGTAGACGCGCAAGGTTGAGGGCCTTGTGCCCCGTTGGGGCGTGGAGGTTCAAGTCCTCTCCAGCGCACTGGGAGCCCGGCTCGCCCGGGCTTTTCTCTGCTCGGCGCGGAGCCGAGCAGCCCCCCGCGCCGAGCGGCATCGGCGGAGGCCCTTGACGCCGTCCGAGGCCGCCGCTACCGTGTGCGAACACACGTTCGCGAAGGAGGAACGATGCTGACCGTCCGCCAGCAGGAGATCTGGGACTTTCTCGTCGAGTACGTCGAGCGCCGGGGGTATCCGCCAACCGTGCGCGAGATCGGCGAGGCGGTCGGGCTGGCATCCCCCTCGACCGTGCATGCCCACCTCGCCAACCTGGAGCGCGCCGGCCTGCTGCGGCGCGACCCGACGAAGCCGCGCGCGCTCGAGCTGACGGGACACCGCCGCGTGGGCAGGCCCGCCCCCAGGGGCGAAGTGCACGTACTGCCCCTGATCGGCCAGGTGGCGGCAGGTGGCCCGCTGCTTGCCGAGGAGCAGATCGAGGACTACCTCGCGGTACCCGAGCCTCTCTCGCAGGGCGGTGAGGAGTTCCTGCTGCGGATCAAGGGCGACTCGATGATCGGCGCCGGGATCCTCGACGGCGACTACGTGGTCGTCAGGCGTCAGTCGGAGGCGCGCAACGGGGACATCGTGGTCGCGCTCGCGGGCGACGACGAGTCGGCCGACGAGGCGACCGTCAAGCGGTTCTTCCGCGAGGCGGGGCGCATCCGGCTCCAGCCCGAGAACGACGCACTCCAACCGATCTACGCCCAGCACGTTCAGATTCTCGGACAGGTCGTGGGGGTGTTCCGGAAGCTGTGAGCGTTCGAGCCCTCCACCGGACCCTCGATCAGGAGCTCTCCGCCCTTCTGCGCGGGGTCAGCCTCGAGTGCCTCGTCTGCGGCGAATTCGTCTTGCACGGCCACGCGTCGATTGTCTGCCCGGAGTGCGGGACGGCCGTGGGCGACGACACCGCGGCTGCGAACGCCGGGCTACAATTGCGTCTGCAGGCCGGGTGACCGCGGGTCGCCTCGCGCGACTCGAGGAAAGTCCGGACACCGAAGGGCAGGACGCTGGGGAAACCCCAGGCGGCGAAAGCCGACGGAAAGTGGCACAGAAAGGAGACCGCCTCCAGCGCACGTGTCTCTCTAGAGACGCTGGCGGTAAGGGTGAAACGGTGGGGTAAGAGCCCACCAGCGTCGCGGTGACGCGGCGGCTAGCCAAACCCCGTCCGGTGCAAGGCGAAACAGGCCCCGACGACGTTGCCCGCCGAGGGGCCGGGTCCGCCGCTCGAGCTGCCGGGAGACCGGTGGCCCAGAGAGATGGTCATCCTCGACAGAATCCGGCTTAGAGGTCTGCTAAAGGAAAGCCCTGCATCTGCAGGGCTTTTCTATCAGTGGCCCGGATGGGCGTGCATCACCCGTGCATCACGACATCGGCGATCGAGCCTTCGTCGGACCCCGCACAGAGGCTTGCGTCGTGCGGAAAGCGCTTCGTTGAGCGAATTTCGACGCGTCCGGTCGCCGCGTTCGCTTCCTCAGAAAGGCGATTGCTTACAGCCGCCGGTTGGCGGCGCACGTTCGGCGCCGGGCTGAAGTTCCCGTTCCCAGAGGGAGCCTCCTAGACAAGCACGAAAGCAGTCGCGCCTGCTGGGGCCGGCTGAATGTTAGCGCCGGTCGGGGAGAAAAACCCTGCAAACCGGGCCTCTACCGTCGGGCGGGTCCGAGCTTTGAACCCGCCGTGAACCTCATTGCACCAGCATGGTAGGAACTCATCACCCGCCACTGTCGCGCGTCCGGATGCCGTGTCCAATCGCAAGCAAGCCTGAGCCGGTCCCAACAGCGGTGAGATAGTCACTCGCGCTAAGGCTCGCGGGGTCATGGAGCGTCCAGACGAGTCCGCCAATCGCCATAGCTGCGAAAGCGATCACGCCCCACGGGAGATCCGCAAACACGCGTTCAAGGAGATGCTCGGCGGTGGTTCGCTTTGCACGCGACTGTTCCATCACCTTCGCCATTCGCGCCTTGGCGCCACGGTCCTGCCGTCTTAGCTCAACTGCGAAGCCCGGAATCCGCGAACTGCCCCCGAGACGCGTCCGGATGGTCGTGTCTGCTCTTGACACTGGACCTCGCGGGTGGAAGGGTCAGTTCTGTAGCGAACGAGCGATGTTCGACACTCCGTTGCAGCCGCGTTGGATGCGCATGAGGGCACCTCGCCTCTGCGACAGCGAGTGATGCCTACTTCGTGGCAGAGTGGTCGCTGGATCAGCCGATACG
>JACDAS010000222.1 GCA_013695295.1 Actinomycetota bacterium
TAGACGGGGAAGAGGAAGACGACGAGCGCGAACGCGACAACGAGCGCCCGGGTCGCGGTGAGGAGCTTCCGTCGACTCATGCCTGGCCCGCCTGGCGCTTCTCGATCGGCTTGACGGCCTGCGAGGCGACGATGCTGACGGCGATCATCACGACGATCGCCAACGCGGCGACGTAGCTCCACTGGGCGTTGAGGAACGCCTCGCGGTAGAGCTTCACGGAAATCGTCGCCGAGGCCTCGCCCGGCCCACCCTGCGTGAGCAGCCACGCGGCGTCGAAGATCTTGAACGCCTCCATCCCACGGATGATCAGCGCGATGATCAGGATCGGCTTCATGATCGGCAGCACGACGTAACGCATGCGCTGCCACCATGACGCGCCCAGGATCCTCGCGGCGCTCAGCTGATCCTCCGGCACCGCGAGCAAGCCGGAGAGCAGGATGAGGAACATCAGCGGCGTCCACTGCCAGACGTCGACGAGGACGACCGAGATCGGCGTCAGCGACGGGTCGGACAGCCACTGCCATTCGGCGTTCCCCGGCAGGATGGCGGCGAGGATCGTGTTCACGGGGCCGTCGGTCTGGAGCAGGAGGTAGAAGACGAACCCGGAGACCGCGGGAACGATCATCATCGGCAACAGGAGGAGCACGGTGGCGAGCCGCTGGCCGGGGAACTTGTCGACGAAGAGGAGCGCGAGCCCGAAGCCGAGGACGAACTCGACCCCTACTGCGCCCACGGTCATCAAGACCGTCCGCAGCGCCGTCGACAGGAAGCTCGGCGAGGTGAGACCGTCGCCGAAGTTGTCGAACCAGACCCAGAACTTGTACGCCGAGTACCAGTCGCGCCCACTCGTGGGCGTCCAGGCGGTGAGGCTGATGTACACCTCCATCGCCACCGGGAACAGCACCAGCAGGAGCAGCAACAGCTGCCCGGGCAGGACGAGCGCGTTGCCCAGCCGCCGCTCGGCGCGCTGCAGGTTAGACCCGCGTGGCGGCGCGGGGGGAGGCGGCGCGGCGACTGACTCCGCGGTGGCTCTCTCTGCGACCGACACCTACGTCACCCCCGCGACGAAACGTCCTCGAAGACACCGCACCCCGGGCGGCACGGAGCCTCCCGGGGTGCAGACGACCTTCCGAATCGGCAGGCTCAGGCGGCTAGACCTTCCCCTTCGCCGAGTCGGCCACCTTCGGCCAGCCTTTCAGCGACGCGCGCCACGCGGCCGCCTGCTTCTCTCGCCCCACCTTGTTCGTCGTCTTCTCCCAGGCCTTCGCGATCGCGTCCAGCGTCGCCTGCGGTGAGAGCTGCCCCGAGAGGCCCTTCAGGAGGTTGACGTCGAGCGCCTGGATGTACTCGTTCGCGCCCTTCAGCGCCGTGATCGACGGCACCGCTCCCGGCGTCGTCATCGCGAGTACGTCCATCGTCCGCCCGGTGTAGGCGGAGCGAACGAGCGGGTCCTTCAGACAGGCGTTCTTGCCCGGGTCCTGGTACCCGCCCGGATTGGCGGTCAGCCAGGTGTAGATGTGGCCGGACGCAACCCACTGGAGGAACAGATACGCGGCCTCGTGGTACTTGCTCGGCGAGAACTTGTTCACGCCGTTCGACGCGTTGAAGTAGATGCTCGTGTGGCGCACGAGCTTGCCGTTGACCCTCCAGCCCGGCGTGGGGATCGCCCACGTCTTCGAGCCGACGTCGAACTTGCTCTTGTCGAACGGGCCGCCCTTCTTCATGAACTTCGTGATGTTGTTGAAGGCGATCGTCTGCGCGGAGCCGCCGTCGCCCCAGTTCTGGTACTGCTGCGGCCAGAACGTCGACAGGGCGTCCTTCAGCCCGTACTTCGTCGTCGCCTTCAGGTGGTTGAATGCCTTGAGGCCGCCCGGCCCGTTGATCAGCGGCTTCATGTCGTCGTCGAAGTAGTACGCGACGGGGTTGGCGGTCGAGACGTAGCGGTGAATGAAGTTGATCCACCCCCACGCCGGTCCGCGGAGGTCGGTCGCGCCGAGTAGCTTCTTGTTCGGCCGGGTGAAGAACTCCGCCATGTCGGCCATCTGGTCCCACGTCTTCGGTGGCTCGAGAGCGTAGCCGTACTTGGCCTTGAAGTCCTTCTGCTCCTTCGAGTTGTCCCACAGATCCTGGCGGATCGTGTACAGCTGGAAGTCGCCGTCGGAGGCCACTGCGTACGGCTTGCCGTTGTAGTAGTTGAACATCTGCGTCGTATTGGGCCCGCCGATGTAGCCCCACTTGGGGTCGTTCCAGTCCGGCTTGTACCTGCCGACGTACTGGCCCAGGTCGAGGAGCAGGCCGGCCTCCGCCAGGTCACCCGTGTCGGCCATACCTAGCTGGACGATGTGCTGGGAGCCGTCCTTCGTCGCCGCCATCCGGATCGCCTTCGAATACGCGTTCTCCGGCTGCACCGGGACGAACTTGATCTTGATCCCCGTCTCCTGCTCCCAGAGCTTCGCGGGCGGTGTGGCCCCCTTGGGGTACGGGAGCGTGTAGTTGCCAACGGAGCCAGCGTAGAGACCGACGACCAGGGTGTCCGGCGCCTTGCCGTCCTTCTTCAGCCTCTTCGCGGCCGCGATCGCGCGGCCGGGAGCGGAGTTCGCGTCGTACTGATATCGCGCCGCGCCCGCCCATCCTTTCGGGCCGCCCTTCAGTTTCGTCAGGACGCGGTTCTTGCGAAGCGGGGCCGCCAGGGCACCGCTGCCCGTCGCGCCGAGGAGCAGGAGCCCGAGGCTCGTGACCCCCGCTTTCTCGACGAAACCCTTGCGATCTAGCGTGTTCGCCGCCGGGGCGTCGTCCACCGGCTCTACTGCGTCGAAGTCGTCGTTCACCGAGCCCTCCTCGCTCGAGACGTCACGAAAAAAACGCTGCGCAGGCAGGTCATACCAGCGTCGGCGCGCTGTGTCGAGAGCAGCATTGCTGGGTATTCATACATCCTGTAGGATCTACGATCAAGTGCCTGAGGGCGGCCGGATCCTGTACGAGCGGCGGGACGCGGTCGCCGTGATCACGCTGTCGCGCCCCGAGAAGGCGAACGCGATGACGCAGGCGATGACGGAGGAGCTGCACGAGGCCTGCCGTCGCGCGGACGCCGACCGCGAGGTGCGGGCCGTCGTCCTCACCGGTGAAGGGCGCCACTTTTCCGCCGGCTCCGACCTCTCCAGCCTGGAGCTCCTCGACGCGCCGTGGGACTACCGCAACCGCGTGGACTACTGCGACGCGGTGCTCGCGCTGCGCACGCCGGCGGTGGCGATGATCAACGGCGCGGCGTTTGGCGGCGGGCTGGAGATGGCTCTCTCCTGCGACATCCGCGTCGCCTCCACCGGGGCGCGCTTCGCCGCCCCGGAGGTGAAGCTCGGCTGGGTGGGGGGCGGCGGCGCTTCGCAGCTGCTGCCGCGCCTCTGCGGATACGGCAACGCGGCGACGATGCTGCTCACAGGCGACCCGGTGGACGCCGCCGAGGCATACCGGATCGGTCTCGTGCAGGTGCTGGCGGATCCCGACGAGCTCGAACGGACGGCGCTGGAGCTCGCGACTCGCGTGGCCGCCAACGCGCCGATCGCGACGCAGGCGGCGAAGGCGGCTCTGCGGCGCTCGCTCTCGGTCGGGATCGAGGCGGGGATGGACTACGAGAACGAGCTGATCACCGTCTGCCTCGGAACGCGGGACCGCCACGAGGGGACGCGCGCCTTCTTCGAGAAGCGCCCGCCGGTCTTCGAGGGGCGCTGAGGCATGGAGCGCGCGCTGGAGGGCGTCCGCGTCCTCGACCTGACGCTCGCGCTCGCCGGACCGGCCGCCACACAGCGGCTTGGAGACTGGGGCGCCGACGTGGTCAAGGTGGAGCCGCCGACCGGCGAGTGGAGCCGTTCGCACCCCGTCCGCAACGCGTTCGTCGACGGCGACGCGACCAATTTCATCTGCTTCAACCGAAACAAGCGCTCGATCGCGATCGACCTCAAGCGCGAGGAGGGCCGCGACCTGCTGCTGGGAATGGCGGAGGAGGCCGACGTCTTCGTCCACAACTTCCGGCCCGGCGTCGTCGAGCGGCTCGGGATCGACGCGGAGACGGTGCGCAAGCGCAACACCCGCCTCGTCTACGCCTGCGTCTGCGGCTACGGCTCGACGGGCCCCGACGCGAAGCGGCCCGGTCAGGATCTCCTCCTCCAGGCTTACTCCGGCGTCATGTTCTCCGTTGGGGCCGACGGCGACCGCCCGAACGCGGGCCCGATCTTCGCCGCGGACGTGATCGCCTCGCACTTTCTGACCGAGGCGATCCTCGTCGCGCTGATCGAGCGCACGCGGACGGGCGAAGGCCAGGCGATCGAGGTGAGCATGCTCGGCGCCCTCCTCGACGCGCAGATGCAGGAGCTCGTCACGTACCTCAACGTCGGCCTGGCACCCGAGCGGCCGAGCGTTCCCGCGGCGCACTGGATCATCAACCCTCCCTACGGGGTCTACGAGGCGAAGGACGGGTGGCTCGCGCTCGCGATGGCCGACCCCGTGGCCCTCGGCGAGGCGCTCGGGTCGGAGGCCGTGAGGGCGCTCGGGACGTGGGAGGAGGCGGCCAAGAACGGCGAGCTGATCTTCCGCGAGGTGGAGCGGCTGCTGCCCGAGCGGACTGTCGTCGAGTGGATCGAAGCCTTCGACCGGCACGGAGTCTGGGTCGGCCCAGTGCACCGCTACGAGGATCTGCCGGAGAACGCGCAGGTGAAGGCGGAGGGGTACTTTCGCTCGGTGCCGACGGCAGGCGGCGGCTCCTTCCTCATGCCCGACAACGCGATCAAGGTAACGGGGCGCCCGCCGGCGAAGCACCGGCCGCCGCCGAGCATCTCGCAGCACGCCGAGGCGATCCTCGACGAGTACGGGGTCGGCGCGCACGAGCGGGAGGAACTCTTCGGGAGCGGCGTGGTAACGAGGTCCTCGTGAGGCCGAAGATCGTCCGCAGCGTCCTCGCCGATCAGGTGTACG
>JACDAS010000237.1 GCA_013695295.1 Actinomycetota bacterium
CTGTTCTGGAAACACGAGCTCGAACCCGGCCGCGGCGAGGCTCGCCTTCGCATGCTCCGCGAGGGCGAGGCAGGTCGCCCCCGTCTCGCGCAGACCCTGGGGACCGAGCCACGAGAGGTGAACCAGCCCTGCGAGCGCCAGCAGCGTCTGGTTCGTCGTGATGTTCGAGGTCGCCTTTTCGCGGCGGATGTGCTGCTCGCGAGTCTGCAGGGTGAGGACATAGCCGCGCTCGCCCGCGGCGTCCAGCGTCTCGCCGACGATCCGGCCCGGCATCCGGCGGATGTACTCGGAGCGAGCGGCGATGAACCCGTAGTGGGGGCCGCCGAAGGACTGGTGGTTGCCCGCCCCCTGTCCCTCGCCGACCGCAATCGCGCAGCCGTAGTTCCCCGGAGCCTCGAGCAGGCCGAGCGAGACCGGGTCGACGTGCGCGACGGGCAGCGCGCCGGCGTCGCGCGCGGCGGTGGCCAGGTCGGGCCCGGCCTCGAGGCAGCCGAAGAAGTTCGGCTGCTGGAAGATCGCGCAGGCGGCCCCCTCGGCGGCGGCGCGAAACTCGTCGGGGTCGGTCGCGCCTCCCCGGTGGGACACCTCGACGACCTCCAGGCCGAAGCCCGGCGCGTAGGTCTTTACGACCTGCCGCACCTGCGGGTTCACCGCCTCCGCGATGGCCACGCGGGAGCGGCCTGTGACGTGCTTCGCGACGTAGCAGGCGTCGGCGGCAACGGTCGCGCCGTCGTAGCCGGAAGCGTTCGAGACGTCCATCCCGGTCAGCTCGCAGATCGCCGTCTGGTACTCGAAGATCGCCTGGAGGACGCCCTGGCTCAACTCTGGCTGATAGGGCGTGTACGCCGTCAGGAGCTCGCCGCGCGAGAGAATCGCATCGACGACTGCCGGGACGTAATGGTCGTAGATCCCCGCGCCGAGGAAGCTCAGCTCCCGGCCCGTCCCGGCGTTGCGGCCGGCGAGCTCCTCGAGGTGGGCGACGAGCTCCTGCTCGGACAGCGCTGGCTCGAGGTCGAGGCGACGGTCGAGGCGAACGGCGGTCGGGATGTCGGCGAAGAGCTCCTGCACTGAGCTGACCCCGATCGTCGCGAGCATCTCCTCGCGGTCTTGCTCGGTGACAGACAGGAACCCCAAGCGCCTAGAGGTCGGCCAGGTGGCGCTTGTAGGCGTCCACGTCGAGCAGTTGTGCCAGCTCCCCGGTGTCGGTGAGCCGGATCTTCACGAGCCAGCCCTCTCCGTAGGGGTCGTCGTTCACCACCTCGGGGGCCGAGACGACCCGCTCGTTCACCTCGAGTACCTCGCCCGACAGTGGCGAGACGAGGTCCGAGACGGCCTTGACGGACTCGACCTCCCCGTAGCTGTTGTCCTTCGCGATCGTGGCGCCGACGTCGGGCGGCTCGTAGTGGACGAGCTCGCCGAGGGAGTCCTGCGCGTACCAGGTGATCCCCATCGTCGCCACGTCGCCCTCGATCGACGCCCAGTCGTGCTCCGCGTTGTACCGGAGGCCTTCCGGGTAGCTCTCGGCTGCGGCCACGTCACTCCTTCCGCTCGTAGATCGGCTTCCTGACGATCTCCGCTCTCCGCTCGCGCCCGCGCACGTCGATCGTGAGCTCGCGCCCGGGCTCCGCCGCGGAGGCGGCCACGTAGGCCAGGCCGATCCCGCGGTCGAGCATCGGCGAGTGGGTCCCAGAGGTGACCTCGCCGCCGCCGGCGATCGCCATCCCCTGGCGCGGGACGGCGCGGTCCCGCATCACGAATGCAACGAGGCGCCGGCTCGGGCCCGCCTCCTTGACCCGCCTGAGCTCCTCGACGCCGGTGAAGTCCTTGTCGAGCGCACAGACCCAGCCGAGCCCGGCCGAGATCGCGTCGGTCTCGGGCGTGATGTCGGCGCCGTGCAGCGGGTAGCAGACCTCCAGGCGGAGCGTGTCGCGAGCGCCGAGGCCGCACGGCACGGCTCCCCGCTCGACGACCCGGTCCCAGAGCGCAGAGGCGTCGTCGGCGCTCACGAGAAGCTCCGTGCCAACCTCGCCCGTGTAGCCCGTGCGACCCACGAGGCACTCGAGGCCGTCGACGGTGGCCTCGGCGAATGTGAAGGCCGGCGCGGGGTCCAGCCCCAGCCGCTCGATCGACCGCGGGCCCTGGACCGCGAGGAGTGCGTAGTCGTCCGAGACGTCGCGCACGTCGGAGCCGCGCAGCTCCCGGCCCTTCAACCACTCGTAATCGGCTTCGCGGTTGCTCGCGTTGACGATCAGGAGGAATCGGCAGGGGTCGAGCTCGTAGACGATCAGGTCGTCGACGATGCCGCCGCGCTCGTTCGTCAGGAGGGTGTACTGGGCCCGACCCGGGCCGATGCGGTCGAGGTCGTTCGCGAGGAGCGACTGGAGCAGCTCGCGGGCGCGTGGTCCCTCGACCTCGAGCTCGCCCATGTGCGAGACGTCGAAGACGCCGCAGTCGGTGCGCACTGCGCGGTGCTCCGAACTGACGCCGTCGTAGGAGACGGGCATCTCCCAGCCGGCGAAGGGCACCAGCCGCGCGCCGAGGGCTACGTGGCGCTCGTAGAGCGGCGTCCGCGAGAGGGTCTGCATGCGGGCGATGCTATCGGGGCGGTTCCGGAGCGGTCGCGGGCGCCTCGACGCCGGGCCGGTGGAGCGCTGCGGCCGCCGTGGACGCGGCCGCCTAGGAACGCGAAACGAGCTCTAGGAGTCGCGCAAGAACGACGGGATCTCGAGCACGTCCGGCGAGACCTCGAAGCCCTCCTGCTCGCGGGCGCCCGTTCGCTCGCGCGGCTCATGCGGTCGCGTCGCGGGCCTGTCGAGCAGCGAGGAGCGCTCGCGCTTGCGGCGGGTCTTGTGCGGGCCGAAGCCGGTCGCGATCACGGTCACCCGCACCTCATCCTCAAGCGAGTCGTCGATCACAGCCCCGAAGATGATGTTCGCGTTCGCGTCGGCGGCGCTCGTCACGACCTCCGCCGCTTCATTGACCTCGAAGAGGCCGATCTCCGGGCCTCCAGTGACATTCAGGAGGATGCCCGTGGCACCCTCGATCGAAGCCTCGAGGAGCGGCGAGGAAACCGCGATCCGCGCCGCCTCGCCGGCCCGATTCTCGCCGGAGGCGGACCCGATCCCCATCAGGGCCGAGCCCGCGTCGCGCATGATCGTTCGCACGTCGGCGAAGTCGAGGTTGACGAGGCCGGGGATGGTGATCAGGTCGGTGATGCCCTGCACGCCCTGGCGCAGCACGTCGTCGGCCATCCGGAATGCGTCCATGATCGACGTCTTCTTCTCGACCACCTGCAGCAGCCGGTCGTTCTCGATCACGATCAGCGTGTCGACCCGGTCGCGCAGGTCCTCGATCCCCTGCTCCGCCTGCTGGGCGCGCCGCCGGCCCTCGAAGGAGAACGGCCGCGTCACGACTCCGACGGTCAACGCCTCGAGCTCGCGCGCCAGCTCGGCCACGATCGGAGCCGCGCCCGTGCCGGTGCCGCCGCCTTCCCCCGCGGTGACGAAGATCATGTCAGCGCCCTTGAGCGCCTCCTTCAGCTCGTCCCGGCTCTCCTGGGCCGCATTCCGCCCCACCTCCGGATTCGCCCCGGCGCCGAGGCCGCGGGTCACCTTGGCCCCGATGTGGATCTTGACATCCGCGTCGCACATCAGCAGCGCCTGCGCATCCGTGTTCACCGCGATGAACTCGACGCCGGCCAGACCCGCGTCGACCATCCGGTTGACCGCGTTCGTCCCGCCGCCGCCGACGCCTGCGACCTTGATCACTGCGAGGTATTTCTCCGACTGCTCTCTCATAGTCTCAAGTGGCCTCGACTTGAAGCTTTAGTGGAGGGTGGGGCCGGTCGAGGCACTCCTCCGACGGGAGGGTACGGCCCGTCGTCGTCGATGTCAACACGACCTTGAGCTTTCAACACTAAACCTCTACCTCCGGGTTGAGGGTTTCGAACCTGCCACCGGCCGCGCCGGCACGCTGACGTCGAGGTACCCTGGCGGGGTCAGTTGCGGGAGGATCTCACGCGCGACGGCGAGCTTGAGTGGGGCCCTCCGCGCGGTACCAAGCCGGATCTCGAGGCCCGAACGGAGGACGAGGGTCAGCTCACCGTCGGCGAGGACGTCGCGGACCCGCGGGAGCAGCGGCAGCCCGCGCAGCGGCACGAGCGCCCGCAGCGCGCGCCCTGCCCCCTCGTCGGCGAGGACGGCGCCGACGGTGATGGAGGCCGCGCGAGGAACCCAGATCCGTGGCAGGCTCGACAGGCGCGGGTTCGGCATCACCCGTACGACGCGGCCCGCGGCCGAAACGAGCCATGCCTCGGAGCCCCGGCGCAGCACGGCGAGCGGCGCCTCGGCGCGGACGTACACCCGCAGGGTGTGAGGAAAGGCGCGGTCGAAGCTCGCCGCGGCGACGACGCTCAGCCGTCCGAGCGGACGCTCGACGTCCTCGCGCTGGACCTTGAGCAGGCTCCGGCCGACGAGCGGCTGGAGCGCCGCGCGGACCTCGGCGGCGACGCCTGGCGGGGCACCACGGACCTCGATCGTCGACACGGCGAACAGCGAGGTCTCACGCGCCGCCAGGTAGCCGCCGGCACCGAGCGCCACGAGGCAGAGGCCGACGAGCACCGATCGGGCCGACGGAGCGAGCCGCGAAAGCCGTAGGTCGACGCGCCCCGAGAGGGCGTGCGCGCCGGCGGTGGCGCTCCCTGCGGAACGGCGTCGCGAGCCCAAGACGCGCTTTCTTTCGCCGCGCCCGCAGGGGTTCCTACCGGAGGGTCTCGCCCGCCGGGGGCAGCTCGAGCTCGCCAAGGAGGGCGACCTCGTGCTCGAGCACGACGCCGAACTGCTCGAGCGCCCGGCGCCGCGCCTCGGACATCAGGGCGAGCGCGTCCGCCGACGTGGCCCCGCCCGCGTTCTCGATGAAGTTCGCGTGGCGCGGCGAGATCCGGGCGCCGCCGAGCCGGTGCCCCTTGAGCCCGCACGCCTCGAGCATCCTCCCCGCCCCGAATTCGTGCTCGGGGTTCTTGAAGACGCTCCCGAACGTGCGCCGGTTCGTCGGCTGCGTCGCCTTGCGCTCGGCCTGCAGCGCCGCCACGCGCGCCCGGATCTCCGCTGGCGGGCGCGGCTCGAGCGCGTACTCGACCTTTGCGACGACCTCGCCCGGGCGCAGCGCGGAGGTCCGGTAGGCCAGGCCGAGCTCTCCCGGCGAGCGCCACCGCGCTCCGCCCGCGTCGACCACGAGCGCCCGCAGGACGATCCCTGCCCAATCGCCCCCGTAGGCGCCGGCATTCATGCGAACTCCGCCCCCCGCGGTGCCGGGAATCGCGCAGGCGAACTCGAAGCGCCCGAGGCCGGCAGCGCGCGCTCGATGTAGGCAGACCGCGTTCGCCGCTCCGCCTCCTGCCACCAGGCGCTCGCCCTGCACCTCCGCCAGCGCGAGCGCGCCCTCGAGGCGCAGGACGAGCAGGTCGACGCCCCCGTCGGCGGCGAGCAGGTTCGAGCCCAGACCGATCGTCGCGACCTCGACGTCTCGCTGAGCCGCCCACTCGAGCGCGCGCGCGAGGTCGTCGAGGCTCGACGGCCGGGCGAAGTAGTGGGCCGGCCCGCCCGTCCCGAGCGTCGTCAAGCGTGCCAGCGAGAAGCCCTGCTCGATCATCCGACAGCCTCGAGCAGAAGCGGCCCGGCGCGCTCGACGTCGCCGGCGCCGAGGGTGAGCACGAGGTCCCCCGGACGGGCGCGCCGGGCGAGGAACGCGACGCCGTCCGCGAGCTTCGGAGTCCAGGCCAGCGGAAGGCCGGGCCGGGCTTCGGCAACCGCGTCCACGACCAGCTTGCCGGTGATTCCGGCCAGCGGCTCCTCTCTCGCGCCGTAGACGTCGACGACCGCGACCACGTCGGCGTCCGCGAGTGCGAGCCCGAACTCCCGGGCGAGATGGCGGGTGCGCGAGTAGAGGTGGGGCTGGAAGAGCGTCAGCACCCGCCGGGGGTCACGCTCGCGCGCCGCCGCGAGCGCCGCGCGCACCTCCGTCGGATGGTGGGCGTACTCGTCGTAGACCTGGATTCCCCGTCTCTCGCCGACGAGCTGGAAGCGCCGCGTCGCCCCCAGGTATCCGGCGAGGACGGATGCTGCTGCGCTGCGCGCGACGCCCGCCAGCTCGAGCGCGGCGAGTGCGGCGGCCGCGTTCCGGCGGTTGTGCTCGCCCGGCACGGCGAGCTCGAAGTCGACGGGCTCCAGGTCGCCTCCGCGCACGACGTGCGGGATCTGCGCAAGCCAGTCGTCGAAGAGCCGCTCGACCTCGTGGCGCGAGCCGAAGGTCGTGTGGTGGTCGAGGTCGACGTTCGTGACCACCGCGATCTTCGGGCGGAGCGCCGCCACGGTCCGGTCCGATTCGTCGCCCTCGACGACGAGCCAGCCGGTGCCGGCCCGTGCGTTGCCGCCGAGCTGCGGCACCTCCCCGCCGATCAGGAACGAGGGATCGAGGCCGAGGCGGTCGAGGCAGAAGGCGATCATCGAGGCGGTCGTCGTCTTCCCATGGGCTCCGGCGACGACGATTGCGTCCTGGAGCGAGACGAGCTCCGCCAGGAACTCGGCGCGCGACC
The DNA here is from genome assembly GCA_013695295.1 of Actinomycetota bacterium. Lineage (GTDB taxonomy): Bacteria > Actinomycetota > Thermoleophilia > Gaiellales > Gaiellaceae > JACDAS01. Next base: position 6,593 of record JACDAS010000237.1, read on the forward strand.
GACCGGCGACCTGGCCGGCGTAGGCCGAGGACACCACCGCCTCCCATCCGGCAGGCACCGGCGAGGGCGCAGGTGCGATCACGACCCCGATGCCGGCCGCCTCGACGCCGGCGAGGTAGGGCGTCCGCACCCGGTCCCAGCCGCCGACCTCCGCGCCCCACGCGTGTGCGAGCACGGCGTAGGAGCTGAGCCCGGCTCCGCCGATGCCGACGAACCAGAGCCTGCGCCCTTTGAGGGCCTGTTCGGTCAGGGGGCGGCCGCTCATGCCCTGCGAGGAGCAACCTCCGCAAGGACGCAGGGAGCCCCCTTTTCCGGCGGGCCCTTAAGAAGCTCTAACGGAATGAAGACGCGCCGACGAGACGCGATGGGCGAGTGCGAGG
>JACDAS010000308.1 GCA_013695295.1 Actinomycetota bacterium
CCGCTGCCCGCGCCGCGCCCGGGCCGCCGGCTGCGCTCGCGATCCGCTCGAAGGGGAGCAGGCCGAAGGCGTTCCCGACGAGCGACGGCTCGCGAAAGAGCCGGCCGAGCGGCAGCGCCGCGACGAGCCCGAGGCCCGCCAGGGCCGCGACCCGCGCGGCCCACCCTCTCGGAGCCCCCCGGGCGATCCAGGCGACGAGGGCGAGCAGGAGCAGCGGGATGGCGTGGAACGTGTAGCGCTCCTTGATCCCGACCGGCTCCCAGCTCGAGGCCACCGCCGCCAGCAGGCTGAGCCAGACGACCGCCGAGACCGAGACCGCGATGAAGGCACGGTCGGCAATCGACGCCGTCCGTGCGCCGGCGAGCAGCGCCGCGAGCGCGAGCGCCGGCACGAGCCCCGCCGCGAGCAGCAGCTCGCCAGCGTCGTAGAGGAGCCACCGGAGCTGTCCGCCGACCGAGTAGTCGACACGCCGCACGCCGGCGTAGACGCCGAGGCCGAGCAGGCTCTCGCCGCCGGCGAGCTTCGCGACCGCGTAGCCGCTCGCCGCCAGCGCCGAGGCGGCTCCGAGCGGCCAGAGCGCGGTCAGGCGGTCGCGCCGGCGCTCGAGCAGCGCGAAGCCGAGCGCCGCGCTCGCCAGGATCGGCACGAGCACGATCCCCTGGAAGCGGACCGCCGTCGCGACGCCGATCGTGGCCCCGACAAGCGCCTGCCGGCCGAGCGTCGGCCGCTCCAGGGCCAGCGCGATCGCGAAGAGGGCGAGCACGAACGCCGGGAAGAAGGCCGTCTCCGTCATCAACGTCCCGGTGAGCACGAACCAGGGCAGGCAGAGTGTGAGCCCCGCCGCCGCGAGCCCGGCGAGCGGCGAGACGAGCCGGCGCCCCCAGAGGTACACCGGCACCGCGGCCAGGGACATCACGACCGCCCCGATCACCTTGGCGAGTCCGTAGCTCGTCGCGATGGAGCCCGCCCACCAGGCCGGCGCGATCAGGGTCGGGTAGACGTAGCTGACCGCCACGTGCTCGCCCCGGACATCGAAGCCTCCGCCGGCCGCGAGACTCTTCGCGAGCTCCGAGTGGATCAGCTCGTCGACAAGGAGCGACGGAGTCTCGAACTGGAGCGAGAGCGCCGCCCGCACGATCGCGCTCGCGGCGACGAGAACGGCAAGCGCGAGCCCGGGATGCGCCCGGACACGCTCGAGCTGCATGGCCGCGACGCTACCACGGCCCTCAGCCGACCCGGCGGAGTTGACATCGAGTCTCTAACAAAGGGTTAACCGGGCGATCACGGGCGGATCACCGCCGTCCGCGAGGATGGGCATTCTTCCTAGCGACGCACGCGCGATGCACCGGCACGTACAGTTTGGCCTTCCCGGAAAATGACATCTGGTCCCGGCGCCGAACCCAAAGGCGCCCCTTCTCCGTGACGAAGACTCCGAAGACACTCCTCCTGTGCGCGCTGGCGACGACGGCATTGCTCGCAGCGGCAGTGGCGCCTCCTGCGGCGGCGAAGCCTCCCTGCTGGCAGCAGCTGCTGAACGACTGGTTCGACGGGAGCATCGACGGCCAGTACGCGATCCCCTGCTACGGCGAGGCGCTCGAGCACGTCGGCGACTACGAGGATCTGGAGGGGTACACGAGTATCCGCGAGGACATCAATCGAGCGCTCCAGACCCGGATCGCCCAGATCCGCAGAGAGAAGGAAGACCAGGGGCGCGGCGAGACCGGCGAGACGACGACCACCTCGCCGGACGGAGGGCCGACGAGCCCGCCTCCGCCTCCTCCACCGCCTCCGCCTCCGCCTCCGCCTCCACCACCGCCCCCGCCGGACGGGAAGGGTGGTAGCGGTGGCACCGGCTACGGCGGCGACAAGACCGACCCGCCCGCGGAGGAGAGGCCCTCGGAGGGAGGAGGGCCGCCGACGCCGCCCGGTGACGACGACCCGCCGCCCGGGCGCGAGCCCTCGAACAGCCCGATCACGAGGGCGATCGGCCCCAGCGATGCGACCTCCGTCCCGATTCCGCTGCTCGTCCTGGCAGGAGTCGCGGTCCTGCTGATGCTCGCGGGCGCCGCCGGCTTCGTGTCGCGACGGCTGCAGTCGCGCCGCGTGCCCCTGCCCGCCCGGGCGATCCCGCCTGCGTCGCGCAGGTAGCGCGCCGCCCGGACCGGCCTTCCAGGAGAGGCCCGCAAAGAGCAGGTTTTCGCTCCGGCGCGGCTCTGCGGGCCGGTAAAATACAGAGCTCCAGCGGAATGAAGACGCACAGCCGTGCTTCGTTTCGTTAGAGCTTCCAAGTCCGTCCGGGGACCCGCCTAACGTTCCGAAGTCCGATCTGCAGGCGCCCCGCTCCCGAGGTTCCGAGATCGAGGATCAAGGATCCCTAGGCCAGTCCCGGAGGTACGTATGGCGCCGCTAGAGCAGGCTCACCCGGTCGAGATCGCCAGCGAGGAGCTGGAGAATTCCGTCGTCGACGAGGCCGCCTCGCTCGGGGTCCGGCGATTCTTCACGATCGCCGGCCGCGACCCGTTCGACGAGATCGAATGGGAGATCCGCACCGCGCACATCCCCGGCAAGGACGGCCCGGTGTTCGAGCAGCGCGACGTCGAGTTCCCGAAGTTCTGGTCGCAGACAGCGACGAACATCGTCGCGCAGAAGTACTTCCGCGGCCGCATGACCTCGCCCGAGCGCGAGCGGAGCGTCAGGCAGATGATCGGCAGAGTCGTCGACACGATCGTCGCCTGGGGCCGGCAGGGCGGCTACTTCGCCTCGGACGAGGAGGCCGAGACCTTCGAGGCCGAGCTCAAGGCGATCCTCGTCAACCAGCTCGCCGCGTTCAACTCCCCGGTCTGGTTCAACGTCGGTTTCGAGGAGAAGCCTCAATGCTCGGCGTGCTTCATCCTCTCGATCGACGACTCGATGGACTCGATCCTCGATTGGATCCGCCGCGAGGGCGTCATCTTCCGCGGCGGCTCGGGATCCGGGGTCAACCTCTCGAGGCTCCGCTCTTCGAGGGAGCAGCTCTCGAAGGGCGGCTACGCCTCTGGCCCCGTCTCGTTCATGCGCGGCGCCGACGCGTCGGCGGGGACGATCAAGTCGGGCGGCAAGACGCGGCGCGCGGCGAAGATGGTCGTCCTCGACGTCGACCACCCCGACATCGAAGAGTTCATCTGGTGCAAGGCGCGCGAGGAGCAGAAGGCGCGTGTCCTCGAGCAGGCCGGCTACGACATGTCGCTCGACTCGCCCGACTGGGCCTCGATCCAGTACCAGAACGCGAACAACTCGGTGCGCGTCACCGATGCGTTCATGCAGGCGTGCGAGGCCGACGGCGACTGGAACCTGACCGCACGCACCGACGGCACGGTCGTCGAGACGCTGAAGGCGCGCAAGCTGATGCACGACCTCGCCGAGGCGGCGTGGCGCTGCGCCGATCCGGGCCTCCAGTACGACACGACGATCAACTCCTGGCACACGCTGCCGAACACCGGTCGCATCAACGCATCTAACCCGTGCTCCGAATATCTATCGATCGACGACTCCGCGTGCAACCTCGCGTCGCTCAACCTGATGAAGTTCCGTCGCGAGGACGGCGAGCTCGACGTCGAGGCGTTCGAGCACGCGGCCGACGTGATGTTCCTCGCGCAGGAGATCCTCGTCGGCAACTCGAGCTACCCGACGCCCGAGATCGAGCAGAACGCGAAGGCGTACCGCCAGCTCGGTCTCGGGTACGCGAACCTGGGCGCGCTCCTGATGGCGCGCGGCCTGCCGTACGACTCCGACGAGGGTCGCGCCTACGCCGCGGCGATCACCGCGCTGATGACCGGTCGCGCGTACCGCAAGTCGTCCGAGATCGCGTCGCGGATGGGACCGTTCGCCGGCTATCGCAAGAACGCTGCGGCGATGATCGGCGTGATCGCGAAGCACCGCGCCGCCGTAGGCAACATCGAGGATCAGGGGACGGTGCCGGCCGACCTGCTCGGCGCGGCGCGCAAGGCGTGGGACGACGCGCTCGATCTCGGCGAGGTGCACGGCTTCCGCAACGCGCAATCGTCGGTGCTCGCGCCGACTGGAACTATTTCGTTCATGATGGACTGCGACACGACCGGGGTCGAGCCCGACTTCTCGCTCGTCAAGTCGAAGAAGCTCGTCGGCGGCGGCGAGATCACGATCGT
>JACDAS010000121.1 GCA_013695295.1 Actinomycetota bacterium
GAACTTCGACCCCGGCGCCGAGGTGCACGCACGGGTGACGGTGCTGGCCGAGGGCACGCAGGGCCACCTGACGGGCGCGGCGATCGAGCGCTTCGGCCTCCAGGGCTCCAACCCGCAGGTCTGGGCGCTCGGGGTGAAGGAGGTCTGGAAGGTCGCCCGCCCGCTCGAGGGCATCGTGCACACGATGGGCTGGCCGCTCCGGTCGAAGGCGCGGTTCCGCGAGTTCGGCGGCTCCTTCGTCTACCCGATGGGAGAGGAACTGGTGACCGTGGGCATGGTCGTCGGGCTCGACTACCGCGACGTCGAGCTCTCGGTGCACGACCTGCTCCAGGAACTGAAGACGCACCCGCTGCTGCGACGCATCCTCGAGGGCGGGGAGCGAGTGGCGTGGGGGGCGAAGACGATCCCCGAGGGCGGCTTTCTCTCGCTGCCGAAGCGCCTGCATGCACCGGGGCTGCTGCTCGTGGGCGACGGGGCGGGGCTCGTCAACGTGCCGGCGCTCAAGGGGATCCACTACGCGATCGAGTCGGGCTCGCTCGCGGCGGAGGCGGCGTTCGCCGCGGTGCGTCGCGGAGAGTCGCCGGGCCGGCGCGGCGCGCTCGCGCCCTACCAGGAGGCGCTCGAGCAGAGCTTCGTCTGGCGCGACCTCCGCGAGGTGCGGAACATGCGTCAGGCCTTCGGCCGCGGCTTCTACCTTGGCGGTGCGCTCGCGGGGATGATGACCGCGACGAAGGGCCGTTTCCCGCCGAAGCCCCTGAAGACGGAGCCGGACGCCCGGCACGACCTGCTCCGCACCGACCGGGCGCAGGCGTACCCCGCGCCGGACGGGAAGCTCACGTTCGACAAGCTCTCCTCGGTCTTCCAGTCCGGCAACCGCACGCGCGACGACCAGCCGAACCACATCAGGATCCAGACGCAGGTGCCGCGCGACCTGGCCGACATGTGGGCCCGCCTCTGTCCCGCGCAGGTGTACGAGGTCGGCGAGGGGTCGAACGACGAGGTGACGGTCGTCGTGACCCCGTCGAACTGCGTCCAGTGCGGAGCGATCACGGCGAAGGGCGGCAGGCTGACCCCGCCGGAGGGCGGGTCGGGGCCGGAGTACGCGTTGACGTGAGCCGCCCGGCCGTGGCGAGCCGCGTGCCGACACTCGACGACGTCCTCGCCGCGCGCGAGACGATCGGTGGACGCCTGCACCGGACGCCCGTCTTCACCTCGAGGACGCTCGGCGAGATCCTCGGCGGGACTGCGCTCCTCAAGGCGGAGCTCTTCCAGCGCACCGGCTCCTTCAAGCCGCGTGGCGCCCTGACCAAGCTCGCCGCGCTGACCCCGGAGGAGCGGCGGCGCGGCGTGATCGGCATCTCCGCCGGCAACCACGCGCAGGCCCTCGCCTACGCCTCGAGGCTCGAGGGAGTCGACTGCCTCGTGGTCATGTGGACGGGGGCGAGCGCCCAGAAGCTCACGGCAACCCGCGCGTACGGGGCGGACGTCGACCTCGCCGCCGGGAACCCGACGGAGGCCTTCGAGCGGCTCCACGAGCTGCTCGAGGCGACGGGACGCACGCTCGTGCACCCGTTCGACGACCCGCTCGTCGTCGCAGGGCAGGGCACGCTCGCGCTTGAGCTGCTCGAGGACGCCCCAGAGGCGGACGCGGTCGTCGTGCCGGTCGGCGGCGGCGGGTTGCTCGCCGGGGTCGCGACGGTCGTCCGGGCGCTGCGCCCGCGGGCCCGCGTGATCGGCGTCGAGCCCGAGCGGGCGGCAGGGTTGCACGCCGCGCTCCAGGCCGGCCGGCCCGTGCCGGTGGTGCCGGACTCGATCGCGGACGGGCTCGGCGCCCCGTTCGCAGGAGAGCTCTGCCTCGAGGTGTGCCGTGAGCGGGTCGACGAGGTCGTGCTCGTCTCCGAGGCGGAGCTCGCGGAGGGGATGCGCTTCCTCTACGGACGGGCCAAGCTCGCCTGCGAGGCGGCCGGGGCGGCGGCCACGGCAGCGCTCCTCGCCGGGAAGGTTTCGCTCGAGCCCGGGGCTACGGTCGCCGCGATTGTCTCCGGTGGCAACGTGGCTCCCGAAACTGCCTCTGATATCCTGGCCTCCAGATGAAGGCCGAGATCCATCCCGACTACGTGCTCGCGCACGTTCGCTGCTCCTGCGGCAACGAGTTCGAGACGCGCTCGACGAAGTCCGAGCTGCACGTCGAGGTGTGCTCCAACTGCCATCCGTTCTACACCGGCAAGCAGAAGCTGATGGACTCTGGCGGTCGAGTCGAGCGATTCCAGCGGCGGCTCGAGCGGGCCGGCACGGCCCGGCGCGGTTAGTGCTGACAGGTTGAGTACCGCGATCGGAGGGCAGGCCGTCCTCGAGGGCGTGATGATGCGCGGGCCTTCGAGCTGGGCCGTCTCGGTACGCAAGCCGGACGGTGACATCGCGCAGGTGTGCAGGACGATCCGCTCGCCGATGGCCCGGCACCGCCTCTTCCGGCTGCCGGTGATCCGGGGGGTGATCGCGCTCGGTGAGTCGCTCGGGATCGGATTCCGCGCGCTCGCGATCTCGGCGAACTACGCGGCGCAGTCCGAGGACGGCGAGGCGGACGGCGAGGTCAAGACCGAGATCGGCCGCGGGCAGATCATCTTCGCCTTCGCGATCGCGATCGGCTTCGCGATCACGCTCTTCAAGGTGACGCCGGCGCTGATCACGAACTGGCTCCCGATCGACGGCACGGGCTGGTTCGTGATCGTCGAGGGCCTGATCCGGGTCGCGATCTTCATCGTCTACCTGAGCGTGATCTCGCTCCTGCCGGACCTGCGGCGCGTGTTCCAGTACCACGCGGCCGAGCACAAGGCGATCAACGCCTACGAGGCCGGCGAGGAGCTCGTCCCCGAGCGCGTGCAGCGGTTCAGCCTGATCCACCCGCGGTGCGGAACCGCATTTCTGCTCTGGGTGATGGTGATCGCGATCTTCGTGTTCGCGTTCTTCGGCCGTCCCACGTGGTACTGGCTGATCGCGAGCCGGATCCTGCTCCTGCCGGTGATCGCGGGGATCGCCTACGAGCTGATCCGCTTCGCGGGCAAGCACACGGGCAACCGCGCTCTGATGACGCTGCTCGCGCCGGGGCTCTGGCTGCAGCGACTGACGACGCGCCAGCCGACGCTCGAGCAGATCGAGGTCTCGATCCACGCGCTCCGTGAGGTGCTCTCCCGCGAGGGCGGGGAGCGGTCGGAGACCGCGCGGCGCGTCGAGGTGATGGCGTAGTTCCAGAGCAAGCGCGAGCGAGGAGGCGAAATGGCGGCTGAGCGACGGGCAGAGGTGAGCTGGCAGGGCGACCTGATGAAGGGGAGTGGCAAGATCGAGAGCGTCGGCAGCGGCGCCATCGCGGGGCTCGACGTCACCTGGGCCTCGCGCTCGGAAGACAAGTCGCAGGGCAAGACGAGCCCTGAGGAGCTCCTCGCCGCCGCGCATGCGGCGTGCTTTTCGATGGCGCTGTCGCATGCGCTCGGCCAGGCGGGGACACCCCCCGAGCGGCTGCGGGTGAGCGCCCGGTCGACGTTTGTGCCGGGCACGGGCATCACCGAGATGGCGCTCGAGCTGAGGGGAACGGTCCCGGGCCTCGACGACGGGGCGTTCCGTGAAGCGGCCGAGCAGGCGAAGGCGAACTGCCCTGTTTCCAAGGCGCTCGAGGGGAACGTCCAGGTCAGCCTCGACGCGCGCCTGGATTCGGTTTAGCTGGAGCTATCCTGGCGGCGATGGCCGCGATCTCCGAGCTGATCGACGAGCTCGAGCGCTCGTACCGGGAGACGCGCGAGCGGATGTCCGACCCCGACGTGTACAACGACCATCGCGAGGCGGCCGAGGTGGGGCGGCGGCTGAAGGAGCTCGAGGGGCCGTTCCGGCTCACGCAGGAGTGGCGGGAGGTCCAGGCGGACCTCACCGCCGTCGGGGACGACGCCGACCTGACGGAGCTGCTGCCGGAGCTCGAGCAGCGGCGCGGCCAGATCGAGGAGGAGCTGAAGCTCGCGCTTGCCCCGTCCGACCCCGCCGACCGGAAGGACGTGATCGTCGAGATCCGGCAGGGCGTCGGCGGCGACGAGGCCTCGCTCTGGGCCTCGGACCTCTTCCGGATGCTGACGCGCTACGCCGAGCGGCGCGGCTTCCGGGTCGAGGAGCTCTCCGCCAGCCCGAACGACGGTGCCGGCTTCAAGGAGGTGACCTTCGCCGTCAAGGGTGACGGGGCGTACTCGGTCTTCAAGTGGGAGGGCGGCACGCACAGGGTTCAGCGCGTGCCCGAGACCGAGTCGCAGGGGCGGATCCACACCTCGACGGCCACGGTTGCCGTCATGCCCGAGGCCGAGGAGGTCGAGGTCGAGATCGACGCGAACGAGCTCAAGGTCGACGTCTACCGGTCGACAGGCCCCGGCGGCCAGAGCGTGAACACGACCGACTCGGCCGTGCGGATCACCCACCTGCCGACCGGGCTCGTCGTGGCGATGCAGGACGAGAAGTCGCAGCTCCAGAACAAGGCCAAGGCGATGCGGGTGCTTCGCGCGCGCCTCTACGAGCTCGAGCGCGAGCGCCAGCAGGCGGAGCTCTCGCAGCAGCGTCGCGCCCAGATCGGCGGCGGCGAGCGCGCGGAGAAGATCCGGACGTACAACTTCCCCGAGAATCGGCTCACCGACCACCGGATCAAGTTGACCGTGCACCAGCTCGACCGGATCCTCGAGGGCGGCCTGGACGAGTTCACCGAGGCGCTCGCCGCCGAGGAGCGGCGGCGCGCGCTTGACTGACCTCCGGGGGGCGCTTCGCGCTACTCGGCGGAGGCTGGAGGAAGCGGGTGTCCCGAGCCCCAGAGTCGACGCGGAGCTCCTGCTCGGCGCAGCAGTCGGCCTCTCACGCACGCGGCTCTACGCCGAGCCCCAGCGTGTGCTCTCGGCGGAGGAGGCTCGACGGCTCGACTCGCTCGTGACGCGCCGCGCGAGCCGGGAGCCCCTGGCCTACGTCCTCGGCGAATGGGGCTTCAGGGGCCTGACCCTGAAGATCGACGCCCGCGTGCTCGTGCCCCGGCCGGAGACCGAGTGCGTGGTCGACCGCTGCCTCGCCCTCCTGCGAGCGCTCCCCCGACCGGACGTGCTCGACCTCGGCACCGGCTCGGGCGCGATCGCGCTCGCGATCGCGAGCGAGCACCCGGGTGCCCAGGTGGTCGCCGTGGACTCGGAGCGAGGCGCGCTCGCGCTCGCCCGGGAGAACGCGGCGGCAGCGGGCCTGCTCGACCGGATCAGCCTCGTCCGGGGTGATCTTGGCCGAGCGGCGCCGGGGGCGCGCTTCGACCTCGTCGTGTCGAACCCCCCGTACGTCAGGCCCGGGGAGCTCGGCTCGCTCGAGCCCGAGGTGCGCGACTGGGAGCCGAAGATTGCGCTGGTCGGCGACGGCCTGCACCGTCTCGTCGGCGAGACCGCGAGCGCCCTTCTGCGTCCGGGAGGCTCGATCGTGCTCGAGGTGGGGGACGATCAGGCCCCCGGGGTTGCCGCCGTGCTCACGGAGCTCGGCTTTGCCGGGGGTAGGATCTCGGCCGATCTTGGGGGCCGGGATCGGATCGTCGAGGCGCAGTGGCTGACGTGATCGAGGAGGCGGTGTCGGCGATTCGCCGGGGCCTCCCGGTCGTGCTGCCCTTCGACGGCGTGTACGGCCTCTGCTCGAGCCCGTACCGGCAGGAGCCGACGGCGCGCATCTACCGGCTGAAGGGCCGCGACCCCGCAAAGCCCGCGGCGCTGATCGCATCGGACGTCGACATGCTCTTCGAGTGCGTGCCCGAGCTCCGCGGCCGAGCCGGCGTTCTCGCCCGCGCGCTTCTGCCGGGGCCGTACACGCTGATCCTGCCGAACCCGGCGCGCCGCTACCCGTGGCTGACGGGCGCGGACGGGTCGAAGATCGGAGTCCGTGTCCCGCTGCTCCAGGAGACCTCGAACTCGATCGTCGAGCGCGCCGGGTGCCTCGTCGCGACTAGCGCGAACCTCGCCGGCGGCCCCGAGCCGCGCCGTCTCGAGGACGTGCCCGACGACATTCGGTCGGCGTGCCTCGTCGCCCTCGACGGCGGCGAGCTTCCGGGCCTCCCCTCGACGGTGATCGATCTCACCGGGGGCGAGCCGGTCGTGCTCCGGGAGGGCGCGGTCCCGGCGGCCGAAGCACTGGCCGCCGTCGCGCGCACAGGCTGAGCTCGGACGCGGCGAACGCGGCGCTCCCCTGGGTGCAGGAGGAGTGGCTCGGGGAGGCTCGAGCCTGGATCGCAGCCGAGTGCGAGCGTCACGGAGAGCGGCCGACCGGGGAGATCGAGCAGCCGCACGTCGAGTGGTGGTCGACGGTCTTGCGCGTCCCCACCTCCGCGGGCGATCTCTGGTTCAAGGCGGCTGCCCCGGCCGGCAAGTTCGAGGCCGGACTCGTGGAGCTGCTCGCTGGTCTGCGTCCCAGCCGGGTGCCGGAGCTCGTCGCCTCGGACCCGGAACGCGGCTGGATGCTGATGCGCGACGGCGGGACTCGCCTGCGGGAGCTGATCCAGACACCTGGGGACACCCGGCGCTGGGAGGACGTTCTGCCCGCGTACGCGGACGTCCAGCTCGCGGCCGCCCCGCTCGCCGACGAGCTCCTCGCGCTGGGTGTCCGACTGGGGCGACAGCTGCGTCTCGCATCCGTTCCACACGCTGGTCGTCACGCTCCGCGTGACGGCGTGGAAGCAGGGGCTCGAGCCGGGCGGACGCGAGCTGCTCGGCCTGCGCGACGCCTACCTCACGGCGTTCGCCGGCTTCGGCTCCCGCGCAGACCTGGAGCGCGCCGCGGACCTGGCGCACCGGACGGGCACGATCGCGAGAGCACTCGCCTGGGCGCGGTATGTCGCGACGATGGACGAGCCCTTCCGAAGCGAGGTGGTGAGCTCCGTTCCGTACGGCCTCAAGCGCTTCCTGGCCGGCGGCCCCCTCGGCAGCCTGGCTACCTGATCCGGCCGCGGCAGTAGCATGCAGACGGCGCTATGGCAGTCGCGCAGGAGTCGCTCCAGTACCTGAGGACGGCGGGTCTCTCCGACGTCGACCCCGAGATCGCGTCGCTCCTGACGCGCGAGCTCGAGCGCCAGCGCGGGCAGATCGAGCTGATCGCCTCGGAGAACTTCACTTGGCCGAGCGTGCTCGAGGCGGTCGGGAGCGTCCCGACGAACAAGTACGCCGAGGGGTACCCGGGGCGGCGCTACTACGGGGGCTGTGAGGTCGTCGACGAGATCGAGCAGACGGCGATCGACCGGGCGAAGGAGCTCTTCGGAGCCGAGCACGCGAACGTGCAGCCGCACGCAGGCGCCCAGGCGAACATGGGCGCCTACTCGGCAGTGCTCCAGCCGGGCGACCCGATCCTCTCGCTCAGCCTCGACCACGGCGGGCACCTGACGCACGGGCTGAAGGTCAACTTCTCGGGGCGCCTCTACACGATCGTCCACTACGGCGTCAGCCGCGAGACGATGACGGTCGACTACGACGACGTGCTCTCGCTCGCCAAGGAACACCGGCCGAAGCTGATCATCTGCGGCGGCTCGGCGTACCCCCGCGTCGTCGAGGCCGACCGGTTCCGGCAGATCGCGGACGAGGTCGGTGCCTTCCTGCTCTGCGACATGGCCCACTTCTCCGGGCTCGTGGCCGCCGGGCTCCACCCCAATCCGGTGCCCCACTGCGACTTCGTCACCTCGACGACTCACAAGACCCTCGCGGGCCCGCGGGCAGGCTTCATCCTCTGCCGCGCAGAGCACGCGCAGGCGGTCGACCGGGCCGTCTTCCCCGGCATGCAGGGCGGGCCGCTCGAGCACACGATCGCCGCGAAGGCGGCCTGCTTCAAGATCGCCGCCACGGAGGCCTTCCGCGACTACCAGCGGCAGATCCGGGCGAATGCCGACGTGCTCGCCGCATCACTCCTCGAGGGCGGGCTCGACGTCCTGACCGGCGGGACCGACACGCACCTGCTCCAGCTCGACCTGCGGGGCTCGAGCTGGACCGGGAAGGCCGCGCAGGAGCGGCTCGAGGAGGTTCAGATCACTGCGAACCGCAACACCGTCCCCTTCGACGAGCGCCCGCCGATGATCGCGTCGGGCATCCGTCTCGGCACGCCGGCGGCGACCATGCGCGGATTCGACGAGGACGACTTCCGCGAGGTGGCCGCGATGATCGCCGCCGCGCTCTCCGACGGCGCCGATCTCGACGGGCTGCGCGCGCGAACGGCCTCGCTCTGCGAGAGCCGGCCCCTCTATCCGGGATTCCGCGGGTTCACGACCTACGCGGCATGAAGGCGGCGCCCCGCCCGCGGGTGACCGAGGTAACGCATCCACTCGTCCAGCACAAGCTCTCGTACCTCCGGGACAGCTCGACGCCCACCGTGCACTTCCGGAAGCTCGTCAACGAGCTGACGCTGCTCCTCACCTACGAGGCGACGAAGGACTTCCCCACCGAGTCGGTCGAGATCGAGACGCCGCTCGAGCGGATGGAGGCCTCGCGCATCTCCGGCAAGAAGGTCGCCGTCTGTCCGGTGCTCCGTGCGGGGATGGGGATGCTCGACGGCGTGCTCTCGCTGATCTCCAGCGCCCGGGTTGGCTTCATCGGGATGTACCGGGACGAGGAGACGCTCCTGCCGGTGCAGTACTACGTGAAGCTGCCGGCCGACCTCTCCGAGCGGGACGCGATCGTCCTCGACCCGATGCTGGCGACGGGGAACTCGAGCGCCGCGGCGATCGCCGCCGTGAAGGAGGCCGGCGCCCGAACGGTAATCCTCGTCTGTCTCGTCGCTGCGCCAGAGGGGATCGAGCACCTGCACTCCGAGCACCCGGACGTCCACGTCGTGTGCGCCTCGATCGACCGGGGGCTCAACGATCGGGGCTTCATCGTGCCTGGGCTTGGGGACGCAGGCGACCGCCTCTACGGGACGAAGTAGCCGGCCATGTGGGCGACCCTCCGCGACAACCTCGAGGTCGTCTGGGGAGCTGCGCTCGCGCTCGTGATCGTCGTCCTCCTGACGCCGGCGGTCGGGGGGATGGCGCGGATGCTCGGGGTTGTGGACGCGCCGGGTGGGCGGCGGCTGAACCGCAAGGCCGTGCCCCGGCTCGGGGGCCTCGCGCTCTTCCTCGGGATCTTCGTCCCCGCGCTGGCGTTCCTCGACTTCGGCCGGGAGACCCGCGGGCTCCTGCTCGGCGCGGCCGTGGCGACGACGGTGGGCGCCGTCGACGACTTCCGCGGACTGCGCCCGCTCGAGAAGCTCGCCGGGCAGCTGGCCGCCGCAGCGATCCCGACCGGTTTCGGCATCTGGGTCGACCGCTTCACCTTCCCGTTCCTCGGCGTGCACGATCTCGCGGCCTGGATCGGGATCCCGCTGACGATCGGCTGGATCGTCGCGATCATGAACATGGTCAACTTCCTCGACGGGCTCGACGGGCTCGCCGCCGGGGTGTGCGGGATCGCCGCCGGGACCTTCAGCGTGATCGCGCTCTCGCTCGGGAAGCCGAACCCCGCGATCGTCTCGGCGATCGTGCTCGGCGCGACGATCGGCTTCCTCCGGCACAACTTCTACCCGGCGCGGATCTTCATGGGCGACTCGGGCGCCCTGCTGCTCGGGTTCATCCTCGCCGCCGTGTCGGTGCAGGGCCTGCTGAAGACGGCGGCGACTGTAGCCCTCGCGTTCCCCCTGCTCGTCCTGGCCGTCCCGATCCTCGACACGTCCTTCGTCGTCGCCAGGCGCCTGAAGTACCGCCAGCCCGTCTACGTCGGGGACCGCAACCACCTGCACCACCGCTTCGTGAACATGGGCTTCTCCCAGCGGCGGGCGGCGCTCTACCTCTATGCCTGGGTCGCGATCCTCGCCGGCGCGGCGCTCGGGACGCGCTTCGTCCACCCGCACGCCCACGGCGTCTGGCACCTCTGGCCGACGATCGCGGTTGCCGGCATCGCCGCGGTCGCCATCGCGGCCTCGATCTACATGGTCTACCTGCTGGAGATCATCAAGCTCGCGAACCCGCGCATCCGGCGGCGCGAGGCTGAGGTCCGCGAGCGGAAGAGCGCGTGACGTTCGACCCGCGAACGGCCGGGGAGGGCATGTTCCCCGGGCTGGTCGGGATCGAGGTGCCGGAGGCCGGCGGCGGCGCGGCCGAGGGATTCCTGGACGTCGCCGCTCACCACCTGGCCCCGAACGGCTACCTGCACGCGGGAGCGGTAGTCACCCTGGCGGACACGGTCTCCGGCTACGGGTGCATCACGAGTCTCCCCGAGGGCGCACGCGGCTTCACCACCGTCGAGCTGAAGGCCAACTTCCTCGGAAGCGCCCAGAAGGGGAGGATCGTCTGCCGGGCGACGCTGGTCCACGGCGGTAGGACGACCCAGGTGTGGGACGCCGAGGTCACCGACGACCGTGGGCGGACACTCGCTCTCTTTCGCTGCACGCAGCTTCTCCTGCGGGCATAGCGACACCGCTGAACCTCGGGCACACTGACCGCGTGTCCTCGCTTCCCGTGTACCGGGGCCCCTTCGGTCGCCGGCAGGCCGAGCGCCTGCTCTGGCGCGCCGGCTTCGGGCCGAGGAAGGGCGAGGCCGAGGCCCTCGCGCGGCTCGGCCTCGACGGCGCCGTCCAGGCGTTGACCCGCCCCGGGCCCGAGCGCCTCGTCGGCCCGCCTCCGCGCGACCGACGTGGAAACTCTCTCGCCCCGACCGACGCCTCCGGTCACGATCACGCCTGGTGGCTCGACCGGATGGTGCGGACGAGCAGGCCGCTCGTCGAGCGGATGACCCTCGTCTGGCACGACTGGTTTGCGACGTCGAACGTCGGGGTCGGCTCGCAGCGGTTCATGCTGGCTCAGAACGGGCTCCTGCGCCGGCATGCGCTGGGCTCGTTCGAGAGCCTGCTCCTCGAGCTGACGCGGGACCCGGCCATGCTCGTGTGGCTCTCCGGCAACCGCAGCGAGGAGACCGCGCCGAACGAGAACTACGCGCGCGAGCTGATGGAGCTCTTCACGCTGGGCGCAGGGAAGGGCTACACCGAGCGGGACGTCCGCGAGCAGGCGCGCGCTCTGACCGGCTGGCGGAGCGATTTCCGGCAGGGGGTCGGCTGGGTCGACTTCCGCTACGACCCGGCGCGGCACGACGCCGGCTTCAAGCGGGTCTTCGGCAGGCGGGGCCGCTTCGACTGGAAGGACGCCTGCCGTCTCTGCCTCGAGCACCCGGCCCACCCGGAGTTCCTCGTCCGCAAGCTGTGGTCGTACTTCGTCCCGGAGCCGCCCGCGGGAGACACCCGTCGCGGCCTCGAGCGCCTGTACCGCGCGGGTGGCCGGCGGATCCGGCCCCTGCTCGAGGCGATCCTCCGTCATCCGGCCCTCCACGAAGGCCCGCGGATGACGAAGCCGCCGGTCGTCGTGACCGCAGGCCTCTTGCGAACGCTGGGGACGGGGGTCAGGACCGAGGCCTGGGCCGAACGCGACGCGCTCTCGGGCCAGCGGCTCTTCTATCCCCCGAGCGTCGCGGGCTGGGATGAGGAAGCGTGGCTCGACACGGCCACCTTCCGAGGACGGTGGAACGGGGTCGCGGCGGCGCTCGCCCCTCGCATCTCCAGGCCGGGCGCGAGCGAGCCGGTTCAGGCTCCTGCGCTCGTGCGGCGCGCCCGCGCCTTCCTGGGAGACCCGACGCTGACGAGCGCGACGACCGGTGCCCTCACCCGCTTCGCTGCGCGGGCTCTCGCCGACGCCGACACCCCGGCGAGGCGGCGCGCACGCACCGCCTCGGTCGAGAACGCCCTGCGGCTCCTGATCGCGGCCTCCCCCGACTTTCAGACGTGCTGACGTGAGCTCGCCACGCAGCTGCTGCGACGAGTTCGCCCGTGCGGCCGCCTTGCGGGCCGCGGTGCCCGGCAGCGGCCTGCCCGCGGTCGAGGCCGGCATGCCGCTCCCTGCCGGCACGGGGCTCGACCGCCGCTCGTTCCTCCTGCGCTCGATCGGCGCCGCGGTCGCCGTCTACGGGGCGACGGCCGTCCCCTGGCGGCTGCTCGACGAGGGCGTCGCCGCGGCCGCCTCCTCGGCGCAGAACCGGGTGCTCGTCTCGATCTTCCTCGAGGGAGGCATCGACTCGATCTCCGTGCTCTTTCCCGGCTCCGACCCGCTCTACAGGCGCCTGCGGCCACGCCTTGCGCTCGCCCCCGACACGGGGACTGCCTTCGCGGAGGATCCGCGCCTGCGCTGGCACCCGGCAGCCGGCGGACTCTCCGCGCTCCACGCCGAGGGTCGGGTGGCCACCTTGCCGGCCGTCGGCTACACCCGCTCCGACCAGTCGCACTTCACCTCGCGCCACTTCTACGAGGTGGGTGCCACGAGCGCCGAGCTTCGGACCGGCTGGCTCGGGCGCTACCTCGACCGCGTCGGCAGCCCCGACAACCCGCTTCAGGGTCTCAGCCTTGGCGGCACCCTCTCGCCGGCGCTCGCGGCGGCGCGGGTGCCGGTGGCGGCGATCGAGAGCGCCGATGAATACACCTTCCAGGCGCCGGGAGTCGAGGCAGCGATGCTCGGCCGGCTCCGGGAGGCGCTCGCGGAGCTCGCGCGGGCGCCAACGACGGATCCGGCTCTCCGCCGGGCGCGGGCGGTCGCCGGGCAGTCCGAGGCGCTCCGCGGGGCCCTCGTCCCCTTCGCCGCCGACCGCGCCGACCCGGGCAGCGCCTCCTACCCGGAGTCCCGGGATCCCTTCCCGCGCCGTCTCGCCAGCCTCGCCTCGATGCTCGCTGCGGGGCTGCCGATCAGGTGCGTGGCCCTGAGCGCTCCGGGCCAGTACGACACGCACAACGACCAGCCGACCGCGCTCGACCGGGGACTGCGGCTCACCTCCGACAGCCTGCTCGCGTTCCAGCGGGACCTCGAGGCGCGCGGGGTCGCCGACCGCGTCCTGACCCTCGTCTGGTCGGAGTTCGGCCGGCGCGCGCAGGAGAATGCCTCGCGCGGGACGGATCACGGCGCCGCCGGGATCGGCTTCCTGATCGGCTCGCGCGTCCGCGGGCAGCTGATCGGCGAGTACCCCGGCCTCGCGGGTCTTGATGAGAACGGCAATCTCCGGCCGACGTCGGACTTCCGGGGGCTCTACGCTGCCATCCTCGAGCAGTGGCTCGAGACTGAAGCGGGGGCGATCATCCCTGCCGCCGGCGCCTTCGCACGGCCGTCCATCCTCCGTTGAGCAGCGGTCACAAACTCGTGCCAAACCGCCCGTTTCCCTAGGCAAAACCACGGGTTTTGCCTGTCACAAAGAGGCGGGCCGTTTGGTATGCTCGCACCGGATGGAATCTGCCGCCCGGCCCACGTTTCAGCCTGCGGGGGCGGGAATGCTGCTGGCGTCTGCCACGGCACTCTCGATCGGAGTCGGCGCGCTCGTCGGCTGGGCTGTCGGCTCGGTCGGGCTCGGCGCCCTCGGTGGGGCGGTCGCCGGGATCCCGATCGGGGTCCTCGCGGTCTACCGGCGCTATCGGGACGCCCTCTCGTGAGGGCGGGCCTGCTCGCGTCGCCGCGGCCGATCCCCGGTCGCCTCCTGCCGGCCTCCGCGGGGGCACTCGTCGTCGCCGCCTCGCTGCCCGTGTTCCTGATCGCGGGCTGGCGGGTCTCCGGCTGGGCGCTCGGCGCGGTGCTCTGGGCCGCCAGTCAGCTCCTCGGGGTGCTCCTGGCCCGCCTCGGCGGAGCCGGAAGCGCCCTCGCCGCATCCGGTGTGCACGGGTTCGGGATGATGTTCCGTGCGATCGCGGTCATGGTCGTGGTCATCGCCCTGGCCGCCTCCGACCCGCGGCTGGCCCTGGCGGCTGCTCTCGTCTACGGGCTCGCCTACACCGCCGAGCTCGTCTTCGCGCTCGCCTCCTACTTCGGGGCCCCCGCACGATGAGGTGGCTCGCAGGCCTCGGCACCGCGACCCTCGCGCTGGCGCTTCCCGCCGCCGCGCTCGCGAAGGGCGAGTTCCACCCCGAGGAGGAGTTCGAGCTGCACCCCTGGGTGTCGATGCACCTCGGCCCGCTCGACCTCTCGATTAACAAGGCGGTCGCCTACCTCCTGCTCGGCGCGCTGCTCACCTGCCTGCTCGGGATCGTGCTGATGCGGGTGCGCATCGGCGGCGCCGTCGGACGCCGCCAGACCCTCGGCGAGCAGATCTACGAGGTTGCGCAGGTCCAGGTGGCCGAGCAGGGGCTGCCTTCGAAGTCGATCGGCCGCTGGTTTCCCTACGTGGCCTCGCTGATGCTCTTCATCTGGGTCGTGAACATGCTCGGGTTCATCCCCCTGCCCCTGTCCGACGAGAAGTGGCACGGCCTGCCGACGCTCGGCATCTACGCCGCCACGGCCTCGATCTCGGTCACGCTGGCGCTGGCGTTGATGACGTTCGTCTTCACCCACTACGAGGGGATCCGGAACAACGGCCCGATCGGATACTTCAAGAGCTGGATCCCGGACGTGCCGAAGGTGATGCTGCCGCTGATCGTGCCGCTCGAGATCCTCGGACAGTTCATGCGCCTCATCTCGCTGAGCGTCCGGCTCTTCGCGAACATGCTCGCGGGGCACATGCTGATCCTCACGTTCATCGGGCTGATCTTTGTGCTCGAGAACGTCTTCCTCGCGATCATCGCGGTGCCCGCCGCGACCGCGTTCTACCTGTTCGAGGTCGTGATCGTGGTCACGATCCAGGCGTTCATCTTTGCCGCCCTGTCCGCCATCTATATCGGCTCGGCGATCGAGCCCGAGCACTAGCGTGGAGGAACCCATGGTTCCCCCACGGACCCCCTCCTTGGCCGCAGCGATCCAGCCGCCGCAGGGAGCCTCCCGCCGGGCAGAGCCCGGCTCCGGCGGCGTCTGACAGTGTCGACGCGGTCGAAGAGCAAACACTAAGAACCTTAGAACCCAAAGGAGGAAGGCACATGCTGGGAGCACTTCTGATTGCAGCCGCCGAGGACGGCGTCGACGCCGGCAAGGCGATCGCCCTCGCGCTCGGGATCGGGCTCGGCTCGCTCGGGGCCGGGATCGGCATCGGCAACATCTTCGGCTCGATGATCCAGGCAGTCGCCCGGCAGCCCGAGCTGCGCGGCGAGCTCCAGGGGATCCAGTGGCTCGGCTTCGCCCTGACCGAGGCGGTCGTCTTCTACGGCCTGATCGGCGGCCTGCTCGCCTACGTGCTGATCTGATGCACGGGCTCTTCGCCGCAAGCAACGCACTGATCAAGGTCGTCCCCGGCCTGATGATCTGGACGCTCGTCGCGTTCGGGATCACGGTCTTCGTGCTGAAGCGCTACGCGTTCGGGCCGATCCAGGCGGCGATCGACCAGCGCCGGGAGCGGATCCAGCAGACGATCGAGGAGGCCGACCGCGCCCGCGAAGAATCCCGGAAGCTGCTCGAGGAGCACCGCGCGCTGATCTCGCAGGCCCGCGGCGACGCGGAGCAGATCCTCGCCGAGGCGCGCAAGGTCGCGGACGCCCAGCGCGAGCGAGTCCGCGAGGAGACCGAGGCCGACCGCCACCGGCGCCTGGAGGAGACGAAGCGCCAGATCGAAGCCGAGACTCACCGGGCGCTCGGGCAGATCCGGATGGAGGTCGCGAGCCTGAGCCTCGTCGCCGCCGAGAAGGTCACGGGCAAGGTGTTGACGGACACCGATCAGCGGCGCCTGATCGACGAGGCGATCGCCGAGCTCGACTTCTCGGCCCTCGAGCAGGGCCGCGCTTGAGCGTCGCGCACCGGACGTACGCCCGCGCGCTCTACGAGGCCGCGCGGGACTCCGGGCGCCTGCCGGTGGTCCGGGAGGAGATGGCCGACTTCGCCCAGTCGGTCCGCGACGTGCCGGAGCTCCGCTCGTTGCTCCGGAACCCCCAACTCGATCCCCGGGTCAAGGCCCGGGCCCTAGACGACGTGCTCGGCGACGCGGACGTGGTCTTCCGCAACTTCGTCCGGCTGCTGGCCGAGAAGGGCCGTATCGGGCAGCTCGAGGAGATCGCGAGGGAGTTCGAGCGCCTGGCCGCCGCCGAGGAAGGTCAGCTCGAGGTGGAGCTGACGACCGCGTTCGAGCTCTCCGACGACGAGGCGCGCGAGATCCTTGGGCGGATCGAGCAGGCGTCCGGGCGGAGGGTCGAGGCGACGCGAACCGTCGACCCCTCCCTGATCGGCGGGATGGTGCTCCAGGCCGGCTCGCTGCGACTCGACGCGAGCGTGCGCGGCCGGCTCGAGCGGCTGCGGCGCGAACTCCTCACGAAGTCGTGAGGGAAATCCCGCTAGAGGCGCGTGAGCGTGACCGAGCCTGCCCAGGAGACAGTGTCCTTGCAGGTGTCCGCGATCCGGACGCCCTCGTAGGGGGGCTCGGAGGCCCCGCAGTCGTACTCGGGGGCATAGGGCACGAGCGAGGGCGAGGCCGTCCCGACGGCGATCCGCAGCGTCTTTCCCTTTGCGAGCCTCTGCAGGGCTGCGAGGGAGAGCTTGAAGCTCGTCGTCAGCTGGCTGCCCCGCGGCCGGAGCGCGCACGCGGTGGGCAGTCCGAGCGCCGGCGGCGGCGCCTGCAGGTCGAAGACGACGCTCCCGGCGTGGGCCGCCGCGACGTCGAGCGTCGCCGGCTCGGAGAACTGGAGCCCCTCGTCGCAGACTCCGGTCCCGGCCCAGCCCTCGAGCACGATCGGGTAGCCGCAGTCCGTGCGGAGCTCGGTGCCCGTCACGCGCCCGGCGGGCTCGGTCGACTGTGGTGGCCTGCCAGCGAGCCCGCGCGCGAGCGACCGGAGCGAGACGGAGCTCCAGGTCGTGGTCCAGGTGAGGCTCGCCGTGTTCTCGACCGTCTTGTCGTACCCGCAGCGGTTGTCGACCTGGTAGATCCACTCCTTGTACTGCCGGTAGGTCTGCTGGCCGCTCCCGGAGAAGACGATCCGCACCGATCCGGTCAGCCGCACGGGCTTCGGCTTCGACGGCTTGCTAGCGTCGGCGGCGGGGGAGGCCGACGCTAGCGCGCCCACGATGGCAGCGGCGGCGAGCAGGGCAAAGGGACGAGTCGCTCTCATCGACGGCACGCCATCCTAGTTCTCTAGACGACGGAAAAGGAGC
>JACDAS010000347.1 GCA_013695295.1 Actinomycetota bacterium
GGTTCTCTCCGACCGGACGATTCGGCGCCTGCTCGCCGAGGGCCGCATCGAGATCGATCCCTACGACGCGGCGCTCCTCCAGCCCTCGAGCGTGGATGTCCGCGTCGACCGGTACTTCCGCGTCTTCCACAACGCGCGGTATCCGTATATCGACGTCAAGCTGCCGCAGGAGGAGCTGACCGAGCTGGTCGAGATCGGCGACGAGCAGCCGTTCATCCTGCACCCGGGGGAGTTCGTGCTCGGCTCGACACTCGAGCGGATCCGCCTCCCCGACGACCTGGTCGCACGATTGGAGGGCAAGAGCTCGCTCGGGCGGCTCGGCCTCCTGATCCACTCGACGGCGGGCTTCATCGACCCCGGGTGGGACGGCCACGTTACGCTCGAGCTCTCGAACGTCGCCAACCTCCCGATTACGATCTACCACCGGATGAAGATCGGCCAGCTCTCGTTCGTCCAGCTCACCGAGCCGGCGGAGACGCCCTACGGCACCGGCGCCCTCGGCTCCAAGTACCAGGGCCAGAAGGGGCCCACGCCGAGCCGCTACTGGCGGAACTTCGAATGATCCTCGTGACCGGCGCTACGGGGTTCGTGGGTCGGCAGGCCGTGCACGCGCTTCGTGCGCGCGACCTCCCCGTTCGCAGTCTCGCTCGCCGGCCCGAGCGAGCCTCCACGCTGCGGAGCTCCGGCTGCGAGGTGGTACAGGGCGACATGACGGACGCGGACAGCCTTCGCCGCGCCACCGAGGGCGTCGACGCGATCGTCCACCTCGTCTCGATCATCACCGGCCGGCCCGCGGACTTCGAGCGGATCATGATCCAGGGGACGCGCGATCTCGTCGCGGCCGCGGAGTCGGCGGGTGTGCGACGGCTCGTGCTGGTGAGCGCGCTCGGCACCTCCGAGGAGACGCGGGAGCTCGTGCCGTACTACGGCGCGAAGTGGGAGATGGAGCAGGCGGTGCAGGGCTCGCCGATCGAGCACGTCATCTTCAGGCCCAGCTTCGTCTTCGGCCGCGGCGGCGTCCTGCCGACCTTCCTGCGGCAGGTCCGCTGGTCGCCGGTGACGACGGTGATCGGCCCGGGCACGCAAAGGCTGCAACCGATCTGGGTCGAGGACGTCGCCGCTCACCTGGCGGCTGCGGTGGACGAGCCGGCAGCCGCGGATCGCACCTTCGACCTCGTGGGCCCCGAGGCCGTCACCTGGGATGAGCTCTACGCGCGGATCAAGGCCGTCCTCGGCAAGCGTCGTGTGACCGTTCACCTGCCGTTCGGGCTGGTGCGGATCGGCGCTGCGCTGACCGAGCGCCTCCCCGGCGCGCCGCTCACGCGCGACCAGCTGACGATGCTGGCGGACGGGGACAACGTCGGCGATCCGTCACCCGTTCGAAAGACCTTCGGGCTCGAGCTCGTCGGGCTCGACGAGCAGATCCGCCGCGCCGACCGGGGCGCCTAGGCCCCTTACGGGCGTCCCGTCGTAGGGTGCCGTCTGGCGCGATCGCCAAGCTTCGCCCCACCCACCAAGGAGGCCCCATGAACGTCGGCATCAAGGCGCTGCTCCTGTTCGTCGCGGCGATCCTGTTCGTGATCACGATCTTCCTCGAAGAGCGCGCGTTCGACGTCCTGGCGCTCGGCCTGGCCGTGACGGCAGCTGCGTTCCTCGTGGATGCGCTCGGCATGGATCGACCGATCAGCAGCGACCGCGCGACGACCAGGCGCTAGCGTCCGTTCGAACTACTTCGGCCGCGCTTCGCGCTCCCACGCGTCGAGCAACCCTTCGACGTGCCGGCGCTGCGCCTCCGAGAAGTCGACCCGGGCGAGGAGCCGACGCGCCTCGCCCGGGTCGTCGTTCGCCAGCGCCGCCTCGAGATGCTCGCGAAGCGGAATCGGCTGGGCCAACTGGCGCCGGAGCCAGCGGCGGAGGCTGACCCTGACCGCGCTCGACGGGATCGAGCGGCTCAGGTGCCGAGCTCCACGGTCGGCAGCGTCCCGAGCATCTCGGTGGCGAGCTGCCGATCGATCGCCGCTGGCACCGGCTGGAGCCCCGGCACGAAGCCCTGCGGCGTTCGAGCAAGCTCGCGCAGCGAGTGAGCTTGCAGGGCGAAGCCGAGGTCCATGATCTGGATCTGGTGCCCGCTGGCAGCGCTCAAGTTCAGCATCTCTCCGCGGGCCAGCAGGCGCACCGTTCGCCCGCTCTCGAGCTGGTACTCGGTCACGTGGGGACTCACCTCCGTCCGCCGGACGGCGAGGGCCTCCAGCGCCGGGACGTCGATCTCAGTGCCAAAATGCCCGACGTTCGCGAGCATGGCGCCGTCTCGCAGGCCGAGCAGCTGCTCGCGACGAACGATCCCGGGCCGTCCCGTCACGGTGATGACGACGTGTGCCTCGCGCAGCGCGCCTGCCAGGTCGCGGACGCGCATCCCCTCGAAGGCCGCCTCGAGCGCTCGCACCGGGTCTCGCTCGACGACGAGTACGGCTGCATTGAGGGCTCGAAGCGTCCGGGCAAGGCTTCGGCCGCAGGAGCCGTAGCCGACCACCGCGAAGGTCGTGGCCGCGATCAGCGAGTTGGTCGCCCGAAGGAAGCCGTCGACGACCGCGGGCCCGATGCCGTGCTGGTTCTCGAACAGCAGCTTCAACGGGCTGTCGTTGATCACGACGACCGGGAACGGCACGGCCCCCGCGAGCTCCTCGCGCAGGCGGTTCGCGCCCGAAGTCGTCTCCTCGGTGGCTGCGGTCACGCGCGAATCCTCGCGCCGAAGGCACCCCGCGATCAGGTCGGCCCCGTTGTCGAGAAGCAGGTCCGGGCCCGAGGCCAGCACGCGCTCGACGTGTTCGTGGTGGTCTGCGAGCGAGTCGCGCCGGCGTGCATAGACGCGGATCCCGGCTGCGCCCGCGAGCGCGGCCGCCACCCCGTCGTCGGTCGTCGCGGGGCTCCCCGTCCAGACGACTTCCGCGCCCCCGGCGCGGAGCACTTCCACCAGCACGCCGGTCTTGGACTCGACGTGCAGGCACATGCCGATCCGCCTCCCGGCGAGCGGGCGCTCGCGCTCGAACTCGGCCCGAAGGCCCGCCAGGAGCGGCATGTTCGAGCGCGCCCAGGCAACGCGGAGCGCCCCGGCCGCAGCGAGGGTCTCGTCCTCGACGAGGCTCTGCGGGAGGTGGTCGAGCGAAGGCGGTGGGTGGTCGAGCGTAGGCTGCATGCCGTCGCGATCCTAAGCCTCACGCGTCCGCGAGGGGCTGCGCGAGGCAAGTGCCAGGAAAAGAACGAGGGCCGCTTTCGCGGCCCCCGGTCCAGCACCAGCGTCGTAGTGGTAGGGACGCTTCCGGCCCGGTCACGTCGACCGGGCGGCGCGTTTGCGCGAGTCCCCCACGCTGGCTAGGCGGTTCCCTTCAGGTCCCGGGGACACGCCCCTACCCGCTGGTACCTCCGCTGCCCGTACTGGAATCTTCCACTATCGGACCACCTCCTTTCCGCGTTGGCCTTACTGTAGCGGCTGACGCAACACGACCGACAGCTCGAGCCCGCGATCGAGCGGGACGGTCACGCTCTCGAGCGACGGGTCCGCCTGCCGGCTCGAGGAGTAGGCCCCGAGCGTCTCTGCGTGCGAGAGGACGTTGTCGGCGACCACCACCCCGCCGGGCTCGAGCTTCCCTCGGGCGAGCCCGAAGTACAACTCGTAGTCGCCCTTCTCCGCGTCGAGGAAGCACACGTCGAAGACGTCGTCGATCCCCGGCAGGGTCTCGCGCGCGTCGCCCTCGACGAGCTGGGCCCAGTCCGCGAGGCCTGCAGCGGAGACGTTTCGATGCCACGCCTCGATCTTTGTGGGATCGTGCTCGAACGAGAGCAGCCGGCCGCCGAGGTGGCGAACGCCGGCGGCTAGCCAGACGGACGAGTAGCCGCGCGAGCCGCCGATCTCGAGCACCTCGCAGCCGGTCTGCGGCGCGACGAGGGCGAAGAGGAACTGTCCGGTCGTCCGTGCGACCTGACGCGAGCGCTGCTCGGCCGGCAGGCCGCGAGCCCGCTCGTCGGCATCCTCGTGCTCGAGCCGCCGGAGGACTTCACGAACGCGGTCGTCGAGCACTAGATGCTTGTCCGGAAAATCGCGCACTGGAGGGGGTGGGCCCGACCAAGCGGGGCACCGCGGCTACTCGCTCGCGTGGATTTCCGGACGAGCATCGACTAAGCCGGCGTTGCGACCAGGTACTGGAAGACGTTCTCGAGCCGGTAGATGCCGGTCAGGGGATCCTGGAAAGGTTGCAGCACTTCGGCGATCGCCTGCTCGACCGCCTCGCGGCCGATCGCGCGCTCGGCAAGCGCTGCCGGCCCCGCCGAGGCGAGCCCGCGAATCGCCGTGCCCAGATCGGGATACACCCAGGGACACGGCACCTCGTGCACCTTCCCCGCTCGCAGGCCGGCGCGCTCGACAAGCCCCGCGAGCGCTCCTTCCTCCGAGAGGGCGAACGGCGCCGGCAGCCCCGCGGCCGGCTCGGGCAGGAACGGCGCGAGCGCATCGCGGACGACCGATCCCTCGCAGTCCTCCGGCCGGCCCCAGACGGCGGCGGCGATCCTCCCCTCCGGGTGAACGACCCGGGCGGCCTCCCGCAGGGCGCCCACCGGATCACCGGCGAACTGCAACGAGTTGAGGGCTGTGACGAGGTCGAATGCGTCGTCGTCGAAGGGAAGCTGCTCCATGTCGCCGACGCGGAAGTCGCCGTCGGGGACCCGCTCGCGCGCGATCGCGATCAGCGCGGCGGAGGCGTCGATCCCGGCGACGGCTGTCCCGGCCTCGGCCGCGTTCAGGCAGAACCTGCCCGCGCCGCAGCCGACGTCGAGGAGCCGGGTCTCGGCATCCACGCCCAGCCCGTCCGCGACCGACTCGTAGAGCGGTAGGGCACCGGCCTCCTGGATCTCGGCCCAGTCCTGGGCCCGCGCCCCCCAGAGGTCGCCTTGAGCCTCAGAGCTGCTCACGCGAGCTCCACCTTGATCAGCCCGTCGTCGACGCGGACGCGAAAGGTCTCGACCGGCATGACGGCCGGAAGGGTGAGCGCGCGCCCGCTGCGGATGTCGATCCGCGCACCGTGCCGGGGGCAGACCGCGTACCCCTCGTCGAGGTCGAAGTCCCCCTCGCAGAGCGGCCCGTCGTCGTGGGAGCAGCGGTCCTCGAGGGCGAAGAGCTCACCACCGAGGTTGTACACGCCCACCGAGATCTCGCCGGCATGCACGATTCTCACCTCGCCCGGAGGAAGGTCCTCGAGCGCGCAAACGACGATCTCGGCCACCCTACCTAGCGCAGATCGAGCTCTTCGAGGCCCGCCAGGCCCTGCGGCAGAGGCGTCCCCTTCGCCTTGTGCAGCGCCACCTTGAGCGTCGTCAGGCCGAGCATCGCGCACTTCAGGCGCACCGGGGTGAGTGGGATCCCGAGCTCGTCGAGCAGCTCCTCCTTCGACATCGCCGCGACGTCGCCGGCGGTCCGGCCCTGGACGAGCTCCATCAGCATCGAGGTCGCCGCCTGGCTGATCGCGCATCCCCGGCCGTCGAAGCGCACCTCGTCGATCGTGTCGTCGTCGGAGAAGTTGACGAAGATCGAGACCTCGTCACCGCAGAGCGGGTTCTGGCCCTCGGCCTCCGCGTCCGCACCCTCGAGCGTTCCGTGCCCACGCGGATTCTTGTAGTGGTCGAGGATCACCTCGCGGTAGAGCTGGTCGAACTCGCTCACCCGAGGAGCTTCTTGACCTCGTGGACGCTCACGCCCTCGACGAAGCGGTCGACCTCCTCGGGGATCGTGAAGTCGGGGAAGTCGGCGCAGATCCTCCGTGCGTGGAGCTTCCGCTTCGGCTTCGCCATGACGACCATCGAGACCAATCGTACCCGGGCCCGAACGAGGAGCCGCGAGGCGAACGAAAGGGGAGTGCCACGGGAGCCCATCGCCCCCGCGGCACTCGCATCCTCCGAGCGGGCGCCTACAGGAGTCGCATCACGATCGGGCAGTTGACGACGATTCCCGTCGAACGGAAGGGCTTCCCCTTCGGACCCGTGATCCAGCCATTTCTCACCATGTCGAGGAACTGGAACTCGTCGATCAGCCGCGAGCGGTAGCCCCTGGCGATCGCCGCCTTCGTCCACTGGCCGAGGTTCAGATCCCAGAGCGGACTGTAGTCGAGCGCGATCGTCGGAATGCCGCCGATCACCTGGATCGGAGGCAGCGGCGTTCCGTTCGGCCCCTTGTCGTGGATCGCGCTGTTCAGTCCCTGCCGCTGCGGGTTCCGGGAGCCCATCGGCCCGTTCGCGATCACGAACAGGCGCTCGATTCCGCTGAAGGCGCTGTCGTCCCTTCCGGTCGGGACGTCCGCCATCGCCGGGGCGAGGGTGCCCTGGTCGAGCGTCGCCGGGACGGGATCCGAGGCCTCCATGCTGATGTACAGCGAGGGTCTCGCGAACGAGAACACCGGCGTCGTCCTGAGCGTCACCGTGCCACCGCCGTTGCCGCCCCTGTTCGGGCAGACGTGCAGGACGCGGTCGTGGACGATGCCGTAGTTCGGCCGGCTGCGGCAGGACGCAATCTGCTTGGCCGAGTGGCCGAACGCGATCACAGGGGCGTTGTAGATGTGGCCCCCGGCGTTGACGATGCGGATAAAGGGCGTGTAGGAGGCGTCACCCACAGACCCCGGCTGAGCCACCTTGGGCGGAAAGAAGTTCGGGGCACGGCCCGGAACCAGGCGGCGCTTCGGAGCGAAGTTGACGGTGCCTCGATCGAACACGAGACTCCCATTCTTCTGGAGCGTCGCGTTCCGGACGGCGCGACCGACGGCCAGGTAGGTCATCTTGCCGGAGAAGTTGAGCCCGAGCGCGTCGGCATTCTCCTTGTCGTCTGTGTCCGTGAGGATGAACCACACGAGGCGGCCGTCCCGCATGGCCCCCTTGTAGAGCGGCAGCTTGATCGTGTTGGCGACCGGGTCGATCTTCACCGCCGACCTCAACAGCTTGACAGGGCCGACCAGCTTCCGGTCGATCTCCGAGGCCATCGGGCCGAAGTAGCTCTTGGGAACCGCCGCGCCGATCGAGGGCGGCGGCGGAACGGGATCCTTCTGCGCGCCTCCCGTCTGGGCGAACGACTGCACGCTGATCGCCAGGGCGACCGCTGCGAGGGAGACCGGCCAGAAGACCCAGACGAGGGCGCGCCGGCGGCGCGGCCGGGAACCCTGCCTCCCTTGAATCGAGATCCTGCTCACTTGTTCTTCCTTCCGCTCGGGAGTCGAGCCTGGATCCTCGCGTGCGTTCTTGAGCGAGCGGTGAGCGTAGGGTCCAGCTTTCCTCAACGCTTGGCCGGCAGCTTTCGCTGGTATAGAAGGAGGTTGTGAGCTTCCCGATGCCCTGGTGGTACAGCATGCGGTGGTGGCTTGCACTCTCGTTCGCGGCGATCGCCGCGATCACCGCGGCCGCTGTCGCCCTGATGCTCTCGAGTTGGTCGGAGCGGGCGTTCCACGAGCGATCCGGGCGGGACGCGCTCGGCCGCGCCGTAGTAGGAGCCTCCGCTCTCGCCAAGGCCCTTCCGAACGAACGGCTCCGGCAAGCGGTCCGGGACCTCTCGCGGAGACAGCAGCTACCGGTGTTTGTCTTCGACGGGAACGGCCGGTTGCTGACGCCCGCGCGCTCCCGCAACACCACGCTGGCCAGCGTCCCGGAGCGCAAACGCGCGATCGAGGCGGCCCTCGCCGGGCGCCCGTTCGTCCGCACGTTCGCCCACGGCAGCTCCGCGGTCGTCGCCGTCCCGCTCCACTCGAAGCGAGCCCGCGTGCTGCTCGCACTCGCGCACCAGCCCGGGTACGGCGCCTCCCGGAGCGACGTGCGCTCCCACGTCGCGGAGTCAGTCCTCTACGCGATCCTGATCGGAGCGATCCCCGGCCTCCTGATCGCCTCCTTCTTCGCGCGCAGGCTCCGCCGGATCGCCATCGCCGCCCACGCCATCGAAAAGGGCGACTTCGGCCGCGCGCTGCGGCCGGGCTTCAGGGACGAGGTCGGGACGCTCGCTGCCACGATCGATCAGATGCGCAGCCGGATGCAGGACTCGTTCGCACGCCTGCAGCGGGACCGCACGCGACTGAGGCACCTGCTGGAGCGGCTCGACCAGGGCGTGGTCGC
>JACDAS010000336.1 GCA_013695295.1 Actinomycetota bacterium
TCCACCTTCGACTCCCAGACGTCGATCGTCCGCCAGCCCCGCTCGGTCGGGCCGGCGGCGCGGAGGATGAGGCCAGGCGGCGCCTGGTCGCCGACCTCCGCGACCAGGCGGTCGTACTCCTCGAGCCCGGCGCCGAGCAGGTCCTGCACCGAGACGATTGGCATCAGGACCGGAGCTTCAGCACCGTGTGGACACCCTTGCCGGCGCAGACGAGGTTCAGCGACAGGTACACCTTCGCCTCGGTCTTCGAGACGAAGCGGCCCTGGATGTACCAGATCAGCAGATGGCCGCTCGGGTTCGAGACACCCTTGAACGTCCCGTCGGCCTTGATCTTGAAGCTCAGGTACGCCGGGGGCGGAGCGTTGTTGCAGCTCCAGGCCACGCGTGCGCTCTTGCCGTCCGGGCGCACCTGCAGCTTGATCCAGGAGACGAGCGTCTGCGTGCTCCCGGTGATCGTCGCCGTGTAGAGGCCACCCTTGGTCGGCGCGGCCGCCGTCGCCGGAAGGGCGACCGCGAGCGCGGCAACACCGGCGGCGACGAGCGAGACAGTGCGCGTGAGAGACATGATCTGCACCTCCATCGATGGATGTCTCCCGCAGGGTCGGTGCTGCCACCTTAGGCTTGGTTCAGCGCCGGTATAGCCGAGGGGAGAGAGACGGAGTTTCGGATTCTGGGCCCGCTCGAGGTCGCCTCCGGCGGGAGTCGGATCGAGCTGAGCGCCCGCAAGCAGCGCGTGCTGCTGGCGGCCCTGCTGATCCGGCCGAACCAGGCCGTCTCGACGGACGCGCTGATCGATGCCCTCTGGGGCGAGCGCCCGCCACCGTCGGCCGGGGGGTTGCTGCAGGTGTACGTCTCGCAGGTTCGTAAGGTGCTGAGCCGCGAGGCACGCCTCGTGACGCGCCCGCCGGGCTACCTCATCGAAGTGCAATCAGAGGAGCTCGATAGCGCCCGCTTTGCGCAGCTCCTTGAGCAGGGCCGCGAGGCGCTCGGGCAGGGGAACCACCAGCTCGCGAGCGCGACGCTCGCGGAGGCGCTCGCGCTCTGGCGGGGGCCCGCGCTTGCGGACTTCGCCTTCGAGCACTTCGCCCAGTCAGAAGCAGCCCGGCTCGAGGAGTTGCGCCTCGTGGCGCTCGAGGCGCGCATCCAGGCGGATCTGGAGCTTGGTCGCCACGACGAGCTGGTGCCGGAGCT
Organism: Actinomycetota bacterium; assembly: GCA_013695295.1. GTDB lineage: Bacteria > Actinomycetota > Thermoleophilia > Gaiellales > Gaiellaceae > JACDAS01. Next base: position 1,192 of record JACDAS010000336.1, read on the forward strand.
GCGGACGCTCGTGGCTGCCGAGCCGCGCCGGGAGCATGTGCGGGCCCAGCTGATGCTGGCGCTCTACCGCTCTGGGCGGCAGGCCGACGCACTGGAGGTTTACCGCGAGGGCCGCCGGGTTCTGGTCGAGGAGCTCGGGATCGACCCGGGTGCTGAGCTGCAACGCCTCGAGCAGGCGATCCTGAACCAGGACCCCTCGCTCGCCGCCCGGGCCCCGGCCCGCTCCAAGCTTCCGTCACCGCCCGGGCCGCTGATCGGCCGCGAGCGCGAGCTGGGGGAGATCGACAGGCTCCTACGCAGCGACGACGTCCACCTGCTCACCCTCACCGGAGCGGGCGGCACAGGAAAGACGCGGCTCGCGATCGAGGCGGCCTCACGTGCTCCAGACCTCTTTCCCGACGGCGTCTTCTTTGCCGCCCTCGCGCCCGTGAGCGACGCCGCCTTCGCGCTGTCGGCGATGGCGCAGGCGCTGGAAGTCCAGGAGACGGGGGCCGAGTTGCTGCCCGAGGCTCTGAGGCGCCACCTCGCCGGCCGGCGGCTGCTGCTCGTCGCCGACAACCTCGAGCACCTGCCCACGGCGGCGCCCCTGCTCGCGGAGCTGATCGCGGCGGCTCCGGTGGTGAAGGTGCTCGCGACGAGCCGGTCGCCCCTGCACATCTCCGCCGAGCACGTCTATGACGTGCCCCCGCTGACCGGGGACGAGTCGGTCGGCCTGCTGATCGAGCGCGCACGGCGGGCGAGGCGCGACTTCGCGGTCACGGACGAGAACGCGCCCGAGCTGGCGGCCATCTGCTCGCGTCTCGATGGGCTTCCGCTCGCGATCGAGCTCGCTGCGGCCCGCCTGCGCCTCCTGACCCCGGCGGGCCTGCTCGCGCGCCTCGAGCGCCGGCTCCCCCTGCTGACCGGCGGCGACCGCGACCTGCCCGCGCGGCAGCAGACGTTGTCCGGCGCGATCGAATGGAGCTACAACCTGCTGCGGCGCGCCGACCAGCACCTGTTCGTCCGGCTCGCAATCTTCGCGGGCGGGTTCACGCCGGATGCGGTCGAGGCCGTCTGCCGCCACGGCGACGAGCCGGAGCCGGACACCGTCGACGCGCTGACGCGGCTGGTCGACATGGGTCTGGTGCAGGCGGCTCCCGGGGCGGACCGGCGCCTGACGATGCTGGAGACGATCCGCGAGTACGCGCTCGAGCTGCTCGCTCGCAGCGGCGAGGAGGTTGCGCTCGCCGACCGGCATGTCGCGTACTTCCTCGGGCTCGCCGAGTTGAAGGAGGCCGAGCTACGCGAGAACCAGGCGAGCGTCCTCGCCCAGCTCGACGCGGAGCACGAAAATCTGCGTGCCGCAATCGCGCGCACGCTTGCGCTCGGAGACGGCGCCACCGCCCTCCGGCTCGTCGCGTCGCTGTGGCGCTACTGGTGGGCTCGCGGGTTCCTGACCGAGGGTCGGCAGTGGCTCGAGCAGGCGTTGAGCTCGACGGCAGCCGAGACGGACGCTGCCCGTGCACGGGCCCTGGAGGGAGCGGCAACGCTTGCCTGGGGTCGGGGCGACTCGAAGCCGGCACGCGAGTTCGCGGAGACGGCGATCGCGATCTACGGGGAGCTGGGAGACCGGCGCGGCGTCGCTCGCGGCCTCAACAACCTCGGCCTGGCGGCGCAAGCCGCCGGCGACTACCGGCATGCGGAGTCGTACTTCGAGCAGAGCGGCGCGCTCGCCGCGGAGGTCGGCAACGAGCGCGGGGTCGGCGTCTCGCTCGTCAACCTCGG
>JACDAS010000341.1 GCA_013695295.1 Actinomycetota bacterium
GTACAGGACGTCGCCTCAAGCTGGGAACAGTACGAGCGGGTCACTGCCGCGATGGTCGAACCAGTGCCGAGCGGCTTGATCCTGCACGTCGCCGGCCCGACGGACGAAACGCTCTCCGGCACACGCCGTCCGACGGCTCCGTGGCAGTGGTCGCTGCGCGGGACGGAGCTGAGGTGCAGGTGTCCGTCGAGGACACTGGTGAGGGCATCGCCGGCGAGGCCGAGAGCCGGATGTTCGAGCGGTTCTGGCGCGGAGACTCGGCCCGCACTCGCACGAAGGGCGGCGCGGGCCTCGGACTGGCGATTGCCCAGGGCCTCGTCGAGGCGCAGGGCGGCAGGATCTGGGCGGAAACCCGCCCGGGCGGCGGCGCGCGGGTCTCGTTCACCCTCCCGGCGGCGACCGCCGCGGCCGCGTTCTAAGCCCCTTGTAAGCCGCGCCCCCTCGGAAGGAAGTCAGGATCTTGCTCGTGCTTGGGGATCGGCTTTTTGATCGTTGTCGTGGCGGTCCTGAGGCGCGTCCAGCTGCTTGGTGCCTCCGTCATCCGCTGCCGTCGCACGTACACGTGGGGACGAGGAAACCGGCCTGGCCCGTGCAACACTGAGGCATGGCCGAGCCGGCCACTCGCAGCCTCGGGCGCCTCGCGGAGATCGGGCAGGCCGCCATGCGCCACGGCTTCGGCTACTTTTTCGCGCGCCACCGGCTCGACGACCTCGTTCCGGGCCACGACGCCTCGAGCCTGCTCGACGTTCAGCCGTCGGAGCGCGGGCGGCACCTACGGGAGCTGCTCGAGGACCTCGGGCCGACGTTCGTGAAGTTCGGTCAGCTGCTCTCGATCAGGCCCGACGTTCTGCCGCCGGACATCATCGCCGAGCTCCGCTCGCTCCAGGACGACGTCAAGCCCTTCGCCTATGCGGACGTCGAGCGGGTGGTCGAGCAGGAGCTCGAGCTGCCGATCGAGCGTCTCTTCCTCGAATTCGACGAGCGGCCGATCGCCGCGGCCTCGATCGGCCAGGTCCACCGGGCGCTGCTGCCGAACGGGCACAGCGTTGCGGTGAAGATCCAGCGGCCCGAGGCGCCACGGCAGATCGACTCCGATCTGGCCCTCCTCTACCAGGCCGCCGGGATCGCGAAGGAGCGCGTGCGGGCCCTCGACTTCATCGACGCGCACGCGCTCGTCGACGAGTTCGCCCGCTCGATCCGCCAGGAGCTCGACTACCGGCTCGAGGCCCGAAACGCCGAGACCTTCCACCGCAACTTCGCAGGCCATCCGCACGTGGTTGTGCCGAAGGTGTACTGGAGCTACACGCGGACGCGGGTGCTGACGCTCGAGCTGCTCGAGGGAATCCAGCTCGCCGACCTGGACGCCGCGGCCTTCTCGCTGGAGGAGCGCAGGCGGCTCGCCCACGTGATCAGCGAGGCCTGGATGACGATGATCTTCAGGCACGGCTTCTTTCACGGGGATCCGCATCCGGCCAACATCCTCGTCCTGCGGAGCCCGGAGCGGATCGGCCTCGTCGACTTCGGGCTCGCGGGGAAGCTGACCGACGAGGACATGTCGAAGCTGACGCGGCTCTTCATCGACGCCGCGTCGGAGAACGTCGACGCTCTGCCCCGGCGGCTCGCCGAGCTCGGCATTCGCTACCCGAGGGAGCGCGAGGAGGAGTTCGTGCGCGAGCTGCGGGAGCTCTACTACCGCTACTACGGTGCGAGCCTCTCGGAGATCGACCCGCTCCAGGTGATCCGCGAGGGCTTCGCCCTGATCTACAGCCTCAACCTGCGCCTGCCGGCTCGCTTCGTCCTGCTCGACAAGGCGATCGCTACGCTCGGCTCGGTCGGGGTCGAGCTCTCCCCGGACTTCAACGTCTTCGAGGTGGCGAAGCCCTACGCGCGCCGGCTGCTGATCGGGCGCTACGCGCCGCAGCGCGTGCTGGCGCGCGCCACACGCGAGTCGCGGAAGCTGGCCCAGGTGGCGCTCGACGCCCCCCATCAGGTGCACGACGTGCTGAACGACCTCCGGGACGGCCAGATCGAGGTCGGTTTCGTGCACAAGGGCCTGGACGACTTCACCCGGCGCCTGACGATCGCCTTCAACCGGCTCGTGATGGCCCTTGTCGTCTCGGGCGGCCTGATCGGCTCGAGCCTGATCGGCATCTTCGCGGAGTCGGGCCCGCATTTTCTCGGCCTGCATGTCGTGTCGGTCGTCGGCTTCGCCCTCTCGGGCATCCTCGGACTCTGGCTCCTTCTGGCCGTCGTCCGCTCCGGCCGGCTGTAGATCCTTCGGCGCAAAGCTGCGCGAAAGGACATCTTTCGGCGTGGAAAGGCCGGTGCTAGCGTCGTTCACATGGCCTCCCTCCTCGTCGCGGAGCTCGAGCGTGAGACGTTCGCCTTCCTCGAGCGCCATCTGACGAGCGACGGTTTCGAGGTGGTCGGTGCGAGCGGTGCCGGCGAGACCCTCGAGCTGGCCGAGCGCGCCCAACCCTCGCTCGTCCTCGTGGGAGGCGCGCTCGAGGAC
>JACDAS010000006.1 GCA_013695295.1 Actinomycetota bacterium
CCGGGCCGATGAGCGCCTCTCCCGCGCCCCCGCTCCTGCTGGCCTCGACCTCGCCCCAGCGTCGCGCGATCCTCGAGCAGCTCGGCCTGCCGTTCGAGGTCGCGGCGCCGCGCTACGAGGAGCGAGACGTGCCGGGCATCGGGCCCGTGGAGCTCGTGCGCGCGCACGCACACGAGAAGGCCTGCTCGGTCGCGGTGCCGGACGACCCGCGGCCGGTGCTCGGCGTGGACACCGTGGTGGTCTCCGACGGGGCAGTCCTCGGCAAGCCGGCGAGCGCCGGGGAGGCCGAGGCGATGCTCGAGCGGCTCTCCGGGCGCACGCACGAAGTCCTGTCCGGCCTCTGCCTCGTCACCGCCGGTTGGAAGGTCGTCGAGCACGAGGTGACGCGCGTCGCCTTCCGCCCCCTGACTCCGCGCGACCTGGCCGCCTACGTCGGTGCGGGTGAGTGGGAGGGACGGGCGGGCGGCTACGCCATCCAGGGCCGCGGCGCCGCCCTGGTCGAGCGCATCGACGGCGACTACCTGAACGTCGTCGGCCTCCCTGCGGCTCTGCTCGTCCGGCTCCTGGCCGAGCGCTTCGCCGGCGTCTACGCGTTCGGCTGAGCGGCTGCGGCATGGCCCTCTGGAGCCATGACCCGGTGCCAGGCACACGGACCTGGCCCGAAGCGGTAGGAGCGTCACTGTCGGTCAGGGCCTCCTCAGGCGGCGGTCACGACGGCGACGAGGCCGTCGTCCACGAACGCAGCCAGCTGCGCCCGCGCGCGCTCGACCTGCTCCGCGAACTGTCCGAGCAATAGGTCGCACGTGAGGAACTCAGGGGTCGCCGCGAGACCCAGCGCCGCCGGATAGCTGCTCCAGCGCCAGTGCTCGGGACGCGGGCAGAGGCCGGCGCGAACGGGGTTCAGCGCGAAGTACCGCGAGAGCTCCAGCAGGTGGGCGTTTCCCTCGACGAGCACCGAGTGGTAGCGCCGCTCGAACAGGTGGCCCTGCAGCCCGTACCGCCGGTTGAACCACCGTGCGTACTGGCCGTTCAGGCGCTGCATGCCGGCCGACAATGTCGGCTCGGGTGTCTGCACGAGCAGGTGGTAGTGGTTTGTCATCAGGCAGTAGGCGTGGCAGCGCCACCCACAGACCCGCACAACCGCGCCGAGAAGCTCCAGGAAGCACGCGCGATCGTGGTTGTCGACGGCAATGGACGCTCCTCGGTTGCCGCGGGTGGTGAGGTGGAAGATGCCGTCGTGCGCCTGGAGGCGGGGTGGTCGGGGCATCTACCGACGGTAGCTCGCGCCCGACCCGCGAAAGGACCGTGGCGCTGATCCGATCCACTATTGCTCGCCTTTTGGCACATGGCCCGGTGCCAGGCACCGGTTCTCGCCCTCACGTGGGCGACGGCGCAGACGATCTCGACGCGACAGGAGTGCGGCCGCGCACAGTGTCGGATGCTCGAGACCGCGTGACAACGGCATGGCACCCCGCGAGCGCACCCGACAGAGTCGCACGCGCTCGCGACCTGCCGTTCGCCGAAGCGCTCTGCCCGTAGGGGCCGACCCCGCCCGGCCAGGCTTTTCCACAGGCGGCAGCTAGACTCGCTCTCGGGTCGCATGGGCATCTTCAGCAACATCACGGGCTTCGGCGGGCGCGACATGGCCGTCGACCTCGGGACGGCGAACACGCTCGTCTACGTGCGCGGGCGCGGGATCGTCCTCTCGGAGCCCTCCGTCGTCGCGATCGACCAGCGCACCGGCGACGTGCACGCCGTCGGCGTCGAGGCGAAGCGGATGCTCGGGCGCACGCCGGGGACGATCTCGGCGATCAGGCCGCTGAAGGACGGCGTCATCGCCGACTTCGACGTGACCGAGCAGATGCTCCGGCACTTCATCCAGAAGGTGCACCAGCACCGCTTCGCCCACCCGCGCGTGGTCGTGTGCGTGCCGAGCGGCGTCACAGGCGTCGAGCGGCGGGCGGTCGAGGAGGCGACGCTGAACGCAGGCGCGCGCCAGGCTTACCTGATCGAGGAGCCGATGGCGGCGGCGATCGGGGCCGGGCTCCCCGTGGCGGAGCCAACCGGCAACATGATCGTCGACATCGGCGGCGGCACGACCGAGGTGGCGGTGATCTCGCTCGGCGGGATCGTCGTCTCGCAGAGCCTTCGGGTCGGCGGCGACGAGATGGACGAGGCGATCGTCACCCACGTCAAGCGCGAGTACAAGCTTCTGATCGGCCAGCAGACGGCGGAGGAGATCAAGCTCGAGATCGGGTCGGCCTATGGCATGCGCGACGACGTGCAGGCCGAGGTGCGCGGGCGCGACATGCTGACCGGGCTTCCGAAGACGATCATCCTCACCTCCGACGAGGTACGCCAGGCGCTCGAGGAGCCCGTCACCCAGATCATCGAGGCGATCAAGTCGACCCTCGACAAGACGCCGCCCGAGCTCGCCGCCGACATCATGGATCGGGGCATCGTCCTCGCGGGCGGCGGCGCGCTCCTCCACGGCCTCGACGAGCGCCTCCGCCACGAGACCCACATGCCCATGCACCTCGCCGAATCACCGCTGACCTGCGTCGCCGTCGGGTCGGGGCGGAGCCTCGAGGAGTTCGAGGCGATGCACCGCAGCGCGAAGGCTCGAGCGCGCGGGCGTAATCACCGCCGTTAAGTAGCACCCGGGAGTGCTCTGGACCGGGCGCTACACTAGGCGGTCCGTGCCCCGCCAGCGTTCCGCCCGTGTCGCGGTGCTGGGATCGGCTCGACGGTCCCCCTCCGCATCATCTCCCCTCCGCCCGAACGCCGCTCTCAAGCGTCGCGCGGTCGCGGGAGTCCTGATCGTGCTCTCGCTGCTGCTCTTGACGGTCTACTTCCGCGAGTCCCCGGGCGGGGGCCTGCATGGCTTCCAGAGCGCCGGCGCGACAGTCCTGAGGCCGTTCGAGGTCGCCGCCGAGCGCGTAGCGCGGCCGTTCCGCGACGCGGTCGGATGGGCCGGCGAGGTCCTGGACGCCAAGAGCGAGAACGAGAAGCTCCGGCGCGAGCTCGACGCGTGGCGTCAGCGCGCGATCGAGGGCCAGTTCGCGCAGGAGGATCTCGACCAGCTGCGCAGGCTCCTCGGCTACCGGAGCGGGGCGCGCTTCCCGACCGACTACCGCGCGGTGGCCGCCGCGGTGATCGCGCGGGCCCCCTCGCAGTACGAGCAGCAGGTGGTTGTCGCGGCCGGCTCGAGCGACGGGATCCGCCAGCACGCTCCGGTCGTGACGCCCGACGGGCTCGTCGGTCGCGTGACGAAGGTGGCGCGGAACGCTGCTCAGGTCACGCTTCTCACCGACGAGTCGAGCTTCGTTGCCGCCCTCGACCTGCAGACTCGCGCCGACGGACTTGTCCGCCACGGGCAGGGGACGAGCTCCCTGAAGCTCGACCGCGTCAGCAAGGAGCAGGTGGTGGAGCCGGGCAACGCGATCGTGACCGCGGGCTGGAAATCGGACCGCTTCTCGTCGATCTACCCGCGCGGGATCCCGATCGGGGTGGTCACGCACGTGAACCAGCTCGACACGGACCTGTACAAGCAGGTGCAGATCGAGCCCTTCGTCGACTTCGGGTCGCTCGACTCCGTGATCGTCCTCGTCAGCAAGAAGCCGGAGCCGGTGATCCCGTGATCGCCCTCGACGCAGTCAAGGTCGCGGCGATCGTCTTCTTCGCCTCGATCGCCCAGGTCTCGATCTTCTCGAGCGTGATCGTCCTCGGCGGCACTCCGGATCTGCTGCTCGTCACGCTCGTCTGCGTCGCGCTCCTGCGAGGGTCGATCTACGGGGCGACGGCGGGATTCGCCGCAGGGCTCGTCGTCGACATCGCGACGCTCGAGACCTTGGGCGTCACGTCGCTTCTCCTGACCCTCGCCGGCTACTGGATCGGGCGCTACGGGGAGACGACCGGCCGCGACCGGGCACACGCGCCGTTCCTGTCGATCGCGGTGGTTACCGTGCTCTTCGCCGCGGGCGCGCTCGGCCTCGACTTCCTCCTCGGCGAGTCCGCGCCGGCGCGGCGCGTGTTGCTCGAGACGCTCTTCCAGGGCATCGGCCTCAACCTGATCGTCACGGTCCCGGTTTACACGCTCTGCCGCTGGGCGCTCGGGAGCGAGCCAGGGCGCGCCGACCACCCCCGCGAGGTGAGGCTCCTTGGCTAGCTCGGGCTTGAGGGCGCACCCGGACCGGTTCCTCCCGCCCGATCCACGGGTGGAGGAGCCATACCGCCTGACGCCGCAGACCGCCCTCCGGGTCGCGATTCTCGGGGTCCTCGCGCTTGGCATCTTCGCCGTGCTCTTCCTGCGACTCTGGGCCCTCCAGATCCTCTCGGGCTCGCACTACCTTGGCGAGGCCCAGAACAACCAGCAGCGCGCCGTGCCGATCGAGGCTCCGCGCGGGGTGATCCTCGACCGCAACGGCCGGGTCCTCGTCACGAACGTGGCGGGCACCGCGGTGTCGCTCTGGCCCGCCGACCTGCCGAAGGGCGAGGGCCGAGATACCGAGATCCGGCGCCTGGCGCGGGTGCTGCGCGTGCCGAGGAAGCGGATCCTCGCGCAGATCAAGGAGCGCGCCTCCGACCCGCTCACCCCGATCACCCTCCAGGTCGCTGTCCACCCGGACCAGGTGGCCTACATCCTCGAGCACAAGGACGAGTTCCCGGGTGTGCGCATCTCACAGACCTACCTGCGCCGCTACAAGGCCGAGGCGCTCGCGACGCACCTGCTCGGGCACGTGGGACAGATCTCGGAGGAGCAGGTGAAGCAGCTGCGCAAAGTCGGCTACAAGGCGGGCGACGTGATCGGCCAGGCGGGGGTCGAGGCGACCTACGACCGCTACCTTCGTGGCCAGGCCGGGGCGGCCGAGCTGACCGTCGACTCGCTCGGGCGGCCCCGGGGCGAGCTCCAGCCGAAGGTGCAGGAGAAGCCGGGCAACGCGGTGCGGCTCACGATCGATATCGCCCTCCAGCGGGCGGCCGAGCGCGCGATTCGCTACGGGATCGAGCTCGCGCGCGAGGACGAGCAGTGGGCCGCGAACGGCGGCGCGATCGTCGCGCTCGACCCCCGCGACGGCGAGATCCTCG
>JACDAS010000009.1 GCA_013695295.1 Actinomycetota bacterium
TGAGGATCTCCACCGCATCGCTCGCCCGCGCGTCGGCCCGCCACCCCTGGCGCACCGTCTCGGCCTGGGGACTGGCGTTCGTCGCGGCCGCCGCGCTGGTCGCGGTCTTCCTCCCCTCGGCCCTGACACCGGCGCGGCGCTGATCATCATCGCGGTCTTCGCCGGCTTCGCCTCGGGGGAGCTGGTCGAGTTCCAGCAGATGGCTTCGGCGTCGCCGTCTCGCTCCTGATCGACGCGACGATCATCCGCTCGATCCTCCTGCCGGGCGCGATGGCCCTCCTCGGCGAGCGCAACTGGTACCTGCCGCGCTGGCTCGAGTGGCTGCCGCACCTGGAGATCGAAGGAGGTGGAGCTACCCGCGAGAGAGACGGCTCCGCGCGTACCACACCGACCAGGCCGTGAGGAGCAGGAAGACCGGCGTGCCGGTCAGGAGCGTGACGATCGCGAACCCTTCGACGCCGCCGCGGAGCAGAGCGCCGAGGCGAAGAGCTCCGCGCGCGAGCAGGTACAGGCCCCAGACAACCGACTCGACGCCGAAGACTCGCCGGAAGCGAGGAGTGGCGCGATCGTCGTCGTCGAACGGGTACCAGGTCTGTGCGAGCACGCCGGCGAGCGGCCGGCGAAGGGGCACCGAGAGAAGGAACGCGAGGCCCCAGGCGGCGTTCAGCAGAACGGGCTGCGCGAGGTAGACGGTGGCGCTCTGCGCGGCGAGGCCAACCGCCGCCTGCACGGCTACGAACGCCAGCGACAGCTTCGCGAGCAGCCCCCGCCTGCCGGCGCGAATCTCCCAGAGGAGCGCGGCGGTCGCGGCGGCCGTCGCAAGCGCAATCCCGAGAGCGAGTCCGCCCACTCGCAGCCCGACGTAGAAGAGAGCGAGCGGGACGAGGCCTTCGCGGGCGAGACCGGGCAGCCCGCGCCGCGCGAGGTAGCCGAACGTCGGCTCGGGCGGCGCTATGCCGCCCGCCGGCGCAGCCGCCGCTCCTGCAGCTCGCACCACTCGACCACCCATTCGCACCAGTCGATCCCGTACCTCAGGGCGAGGTCGACGAAAGGCGGGTCGTCGCCGGGCCTCGCGTCGATCGCGCGCAACTCTGCGAGCGCCCGCCGGAAGCCCTCCGCGCGGCCCTGCAGAAGTCCGAGCGCCTCCTCGCGCGGCAGCGAGTCGGCGAACAACAGCCGCAGCAGCGATTCGTCGCGAAACTCCATCCGCGTCTCCGTCCCGCGCAGCCACACCGTGAGCGCCTCGCGCCCCGCGTCGGTGATCCGGAAGATCCGGCGTGGCCGACCGCCGGTCGGCGCGTCCTCGCCCTTGACGAGGCCAGCCGCTTCGAGCCGCTTCAGCTCGGGGTAGATCTGCCCGTAGCTCGCCGCCCAGAAGTAGCGGGTGGAGCGGTCGACGACCTGCTTCAGCTCGTAGCCGGACTTCGGTCCGTGCGTCAAGAGGCCGAGGAGCACCCAGGTCGTCGAGGTCGGCGCAAGAGCAGAACTCTCCCCCGGCTCTTACCGTTGCACTACAGGGCCGTCTCGAGCACGTCGTCGTACGGGCCCGCCAGCCCGTCGATCAAGGCGCCCGCGCGGTCGAAGGCGCCCGCCGAACGGCGCTCCTGCGCCGAATCGCCCGCGGCGGCGGCCTCGCGCCGGAGCGTTGCTGCGCGCAGCCGGGCAGCGACGAGCTCGTCGACCGAGCACGGCCCTGCGAGCAATGCCTCGAGCGCGTCAAGCTCGACTGCGGCGTCCAGTGGACGCCTCGCGCCGCCGCCGTGCGCCTTCTGCACCGGTCACACCGTAGGCGGCCGGGCCCGGCCGTGGCACCCCCGTCCGGGTGAAACAGGGCAGTCTCGCTGCTCGCCAGCCGCGCGCATCCCGCCGCCGCACCGGCCGCCGCGGCGACCGCTCAGCTTTGCCTTGATGCTTGCGTCGGTGCCGCGTTGCCGCGCTCGCGATGGGCGGCGACGGCCAGCACGACCAGACCGACCCCGGCGAGTTCATGCGCGGTCGGAATC
>JACDAS010000126.1 GCA_013695295.1 Actinomycetota bacterium
TTCCACGGGCCGTGGAGGGTCTCCGTCGAGGAGGCCGAGCTGCCCAGGCCGGGGCCGGGCGAGGTTCGCGTCGGCGTGAGGTCCGTCGGCGTCTGCGGCTCGGACGTTCACGGCTACGCGGGCGTGAACAGGCGTAGGACGCCGGGGACGGTGATGGGGCACGAGGTTGCCGGCGTCGTCGAGGAGCTGGGCACGGGCGTCGACCGGTTGCTGCCCGGAGACCAGGTGGTGATCAACCCGATCGTCTCATGCGGCGAGTGCGAGTACTGCCGCGCCGGGCTCGAGAACGTGTGCCCGAACCGGCGGATCTACGGCTGCATCGCCGAGCTTCCCGGCGCGTACGCGGACTCGTTCGTCGTCCGCGCCACCAACTGCGTCTTCTTCCATGGGCCCGTGCCGCTCGAGTGGGGCGCGCTTGTCGAGCCGCTCGCCGTCGGCACCCGGGCCGCGAAGCAAGGCGAGGTCGGCGAGCGGCACGAGGTCCTGGTCGTCGGCGGCGGGCCAATCGGGATCGGTGCGGCGCTCGCCTCGCGCCGCCGCGGCGCTCAGCGCGTGGTCGTCTCGGAGCCGCTGGCGCACCGTCGCGAGCTAGCCGCCGGGCTCGGCTTCGAGGCGATCGACCCGGGGTCCGAGGAAGTTCCCCGGGGGGCGTTCTCGGTCGCGATCGAGTGTGTCGGCCACTCGGTGACGCTCGCGTCCGCGCTCGACGCCGTTCGCGTGCGAGGGACCGTGGTCTTCGTCGGCCTCGCCGAGGAGACGATCGAGCTGCCAGCAACGCCGCTGATGGTCGGCGAGCGGATCATCGTCGGCTCCGCCGCGTACTCGAACGAGGACTTCCGCGACACCGTCGAATGGGTCGCCTCCGGCGGGACCGACCTGGCTCCGATCATCGAGTCCCGCGTCGACCTCGACGGACTCCCGGCCGCTTTCGAGGGGTACGCCGACGGCTCGATCGATGCTCTGAAGACCCTGCTCCAGTTCCAGAACTAGGAGGGATTTTTGGCCCGCGTCGTGCTCGAGAACGTGAAGAAGGTCTATCCCGACGGCACCGTCGCCGTCGTCGATTTCAGCCTCGTGATCGACGACGGGGAGCTCGTGGTCTTCGTCGGCCCGTCCGGCTGCGGCAAGACCACGGCGCTCCGCATGATCGCAGGCCTGGAGGAGATCACCTCGGGCGAGATCAGGATCGGCGACCGCGTCGTGAACGACGTGCCGCCGCGCGACCGCGACATCGCGATGGTGTTCCAGAACTACGCGCTCTACCCGCACAAGTCGATCTACGACAACCTCGCATTCCCGCTGCGCCTCCGGAGGCTGCCGAAGAACGAGATCGATCAGCGGGTGCGGCGGATCGCGCGGCTCCTGGAGCTCGAAGAGCAGCTGAAGCGGCGCCCGCGCCAGCTTTCCGGCGGGCAGCGCCAGCGGGTGGCGATGGGGCGTGCGATCGTGCGGGAGCCGCAGGCCTTCCTGATGGACGAGCCCCTGTCGAACCTGGACGCGAAGCTGAGGACGCAGATGCGGGCCGAGATCAGCCTGCTCCACAAGGAGCTGGGGACGACGACGGTCTACGTCACCCACGATCAGGTCGAGGCAATGACGTTGGGTCAACGGGTCGTCGTGCTGCGGAAGGGCGAGCTCCAGCAGGTGGCGGCGCCGCAGGAGCTGTACGACAGGCCGGCCAACCTCTTCGTCGCGGGCTTCATCGGCAGCCCGGCGATGAACTTCGTCCAGGGCATCCTCGACGGCGCCGACCGCGAGCTCTCCGTGAGGATCGGCGACCAGAGGATCCGCGTCGACGAGCGCGAGCAGGCCCACCACGGCGGCCTCGCAGGTCAGGCCGGGCGGGCCGTGATCGTCGGGGTCCGTCCCGAGCACCTCGAGGATGCGGCGCTCGCGACGAACCGTGCCGGCAGGCAGCTGAAGGGCCTCGTACGCCTGAAGGAGCTGCTCGGCTCCGAGGTCGTCGTCCACTTCCAGATCGAGGCTGCCCCAGCCGTCAGCACGGAGCTCCAGGAGCTGGCCGAGGACGTGGACGAGACGAGCCTTCTCGACGAGCTCGACCACCAGCGACAGATGCGGCGCACCGCCTTCGTCGGGCGCTTCGACGTCGCGACGAAGGTGGACGAGGACGCGCCCGCGGAGATCGCGCTCGCCCCTGGGGCGCTCCGCTTCTTCGACCCCGAAACAGGCGAGGCAATCCGCGCGGAGGGTGTTGCGCCCGCCGCTTGACTCCGTTCCGCAAGAGCGACAAGATCATGCGCTCAATAGCGTGCCATTTCCGTGAGGAGGTAGCGAGGTGAGCGACGAGCTCGAGGCGCGGCCCGAAGACTACGAGGCAGTCGGGCTCGATCCGGCGCTCGGCGAGGGCGCCCTCTACGGCCGGAAGGACTTCCTGTTCAACAGCGCCAAGTTGATGGCGGCCGCCGCCGCGGCCGGGCCGTTCTTCATGGCGACGAAGCAGGCGGCGGCGGCCGAGTTGGCGTCACTGGGTGCGGATCCGATCGCAACGAGCGCGATCAACGCCGCGAAGAAGCTGGGCGTCGGGAAGCTCAACAAGACGAACGAGTCGGGCCTCCAGGCGCTAGACGACAAGAACTTCACCGGGCCGCTCTGGAAGAAGCTGACCGGAACGGACATCGGCGTCACGGAGGCGCCGTTCCCGCAGCTCTACTCGAAGGCCGTCACTCAGCACCTGGCGAAGTCCAGCGAGCTGGACGTCTTCGAGGCGTCACCGGTCTGGATCCCCGATCTGGCCGACCGTGGCGTGATCGTCCCGATCGACCAGTGGATCGCAAAGTACAAGGCACAAGCGACCTTGAAGGACTACCACCCGCTCTACCGGTCACTCATGAAGTACAAAAGCAAGACCTGGGGCTTCTACGACGACGGGGACATCTGGCTCCTCTATTACCGCAAGGACATCTTCGGCAACGCAGCCCTGAAGAAGGCCTACAAGGCGAAGTTCAAGCGCGACCTGCGCATCCCGAAGACGTGGCCCGAGTTCCAGGAGACGGCGCAGTTCATCACCGACCAGATGGCGCCGAAGGTCTACGGCACCGGCATGGGGCGCGCGCTCGGTAACCCGGGGAACCAGTTCTACTTCTTCCAGC
>JACDAS010000129.1 GCA_013695295.1 Actinomycetota bacterium
GAGCTGGCCCAGTTCGCGAAGGTCGTCAAGGCCCACGAGGTCGCGCACGTCGCGGCGCTCAAGGGTGCGCTCGGCGCCAAGGCCGTCAAGAAGCCGAAGTTCAACTTCAAGGGCACGACGTCGAACCCGGCGAAGTTCGCCGCGACGGCTCAGGTCCTCGAGGACACCGGCGTCGCCGCGTACCTCGGCCAGGTCGGCAACATCAAGTCGAAGACGGTCCTCGCAGCGGCCGGCTCGATCCTGCCGGTCGAGGCGCGTCACGCCGCGTGGATCCGCGACATCAACGGCGGTCGGGGCAAGAACAACCCCGCGCCCGCCGCGTTCGAGAAGGGCAAGACCGACAAGCAGATCCTCGCGATCGTCAAGTCGACCGGCTTCATCGTCGGCTGATCTTCCGGCCGGATGCTCGGGGGCGGCCTCGGCCGCCCCCGCCGGCCCCACCGAAAGGACTTTCCATGCCAGGCTTCATCGGACTACCCGAGTTGATGCTGCTCGGACTCGTCGTACTCCTCGTCTTCGGCCCGAAGCGGCTCCCGGAGATGGGACGCTCCATGGGTCGCGGCCTGCGCGAGTTCAAGGACTCCATCACCGGCGACAAGAAGCACGTCGACGACGACGATGTCGCCGCGGGCCTCCCCCCGGCATTCGCCGAGGTCGTCCGCGCCGAAGAGATCCGGAAGGTCGCGTAGCGCGTCATGCTCCTCCCGCGCCGTCTCGCGCACGGTCAGCCCGCGGAGCTCGTCGACCATCTCGGCGAGCTCCGCGCGCGCGTCCTCGTGTCGCTGATCGCCCTCGCGGTCGGCTTCGGCGTCGCCTTCGCCTTCCACGAGCACCTCGTCGAGTGGCTGACGCGGCCGCTCCCGGACGGGCGCCGGCCCGTGACGCTCGGCGTCGCGGAGCCCTTCACGACCTCGCTGAAGCTGAGCCTCGTCGCCGGCTTCGCACTGGCCTTCCCGATCATCCTCTGGCAGTTCTGGAGTTTCTTCGCGCCGGCGTTCCAGCGCAGCACCGAACGCGCCCTGGCGGGGTTCGTCGCGCTCGCGACGGTGCTGCTCGGCGCGGGCGTCGCCTTCGGCTACAAGATCGCGCTGCCGGCGTCGGTGAAATTTCTGACCAACTACGACTCCGAGCTCTACGACATCCAGGTGCGCGCGAGCAGCTACTACTCGTTCGCGCTGCTCGTGCTGGCCTCGGTCGGCGTCGTCTTCGAGCTGCCGATCTTCATCCTCGCGCTCGTCCGGCTGGGGATCACCTCCACAGCCAAGCTGCGCCGAAACCGGCGGATCGGTTACGTGGCGGTCGCAGCGCTCGCGGTCGCGCTCCCGGGGGTCGACCCGGTGACGACGGCGATGGAGATGATCCCGCTCGTCATCCTCTTCGAGGCTTCGATCTGGTTCTCGTTGATCTTCGAGCGCCGCTGGCTGGCTGCCGCGCAGGCCGCGCCGAGCGGCGCCTAGCCCGCCTCCTAGAGAGCCGCCCAGACCTCGAGCTTCGACCGCGTCCGCCGGATCACTTCGTCGGTGAAGTCGGAGGTCGAGTCGTGGCCGCCCAGGTCGGCGGTGCGGATGCCGTCGGCGACCGCCTCCAGCGAGGCCTCCCGGATGGCGCGCGAGGCCGTGCGCGCCTGCTCGCCGCCGTGGCCGAGCAGCGCCGCTCCCGCGAGGATCATCGCCATCGGGTTGGCGACGTTCTTGCCCTTGAGGGACGGTGCCGTCCCGTGCGCGGCCTCGGCCATCAGCGCACAGGTCACGAGCTCGCCATCCGGCCCGTCCTCGAACGCGATCAGCATCGACTCCGAGCCGGCGATCGAGCCGAAGAGCGGCAGGACGAGGTCCGAGAGGATGTCGCCGTCCCGGTTCAGAGCGGGGATCACGAGCGGCTCCCCGGTCGAGGCGATCAGGAGCGCGAAGGTCGCGTCGATCAACTGCGGGTCGTAGCGGACGTCCGGATGCCGTCCCGCGGCGGCGTCCATCTCCTCCTTCAGCATTCCTTCGTAGGTCGGGCTGACGGTGTACTTGGGCCCACCGAAGACCTTCGCATGGCTCTGCTCGGCCTGCCGGAACGCGTACTCGGCGACTCCACGGCAGATCCGCCGCTCGATTCGCTCGGTGCGGAACGCGACCTCGGCGTCGCCCTCCCCCTCCCGCCATTCCTTCGCGCCGTAGGCGTCGCCGACCGCCATCCTCACGATCGAGATCGGATGGTGCGCGCCGCCGAGCGGGACGACGCCGGGGATGCGGCGGCCGGTCCGGACGATCACCCGACCGCCGATCTCCTCGCGGAGGAGCCGGTTCGGCGACCCGACGTCGTCTCGCACCTCGGGTGTGATCGTCGCGGCCTTCAGGCCGAGCCCCGCCTTGCGGACCGCGGCCGCAGCCTCGTGGACGATCCCGTTGTTCGTCGCCCGCCGGTTCTCGAGGGAGAGGTCGAACCGCTCGAAACGGACGTCGAAGCCGATCACGTCCGCCACCAGGACCCGCAATGCCTCCTCGAGCAGCTCCTGCCCGGTGTCGTCTCCCTCGAGCACCACGATCGTGCGGCCGTCCATGGGGCGCGATTGTAGATGCTTGCCCGGGGGGATTAGGGGCGCGGCCGCCGGGAGAGGAAGGCGCCGTGACGCGACTAGGAGGGTGGCGTCGCGTAGGGGTGCGGAAGCCGTTTCGCTACCTCGACGCGCGCGGGAGCCGGATCTCCGACCCGGCGAAGCTGGAGCGCATCGAGCTGCTCGTCATTCCTCCCGCCTGGCGCGAGGTCTGGATCTCGCCGCGGGCGAGCGCGAAGCTGCAGGCGACCGGGCTCGACACCGCCGGCCGGCGGCAGTACCTCTACCATCCCGACTTCCGTGCGGCGCAGGAGCAGGCGAAATACGACAAGCTCCTTCGCTTCGCCGAGCACTTGCCGGATTTGCGGACCGCAATGGCAGAGCACATGAATCACGATCCGCTCGATCGCGAGCGGGTCAGCGCCATCGCCGTGCGCCTGATCAATCACGGGTGGTTCCGCGTCGGCTCCGAGCGGTACGCACGCGAATCGAAGACCTTCGGAATCACGACGCTGAACAAGGGGCACGTCGCCGTTCGGGGGAGCAAGATCGCCTTCAGTTTCCGGGGCAAGCACAAGGTCTGGGTGCGCACGGTCGTGGCGGACGCCGAGCTGGCGCTCGCGCTGCGTGAGCTCCACGCCCTTCCAGGCGGGAGACGGCTGTTCCGCTACGAGTGGGAGGGCAACCGCTACACGCTGACCTCGAAGCGGCTCAACGACTACATCCGGATCTACCAGGGCGACGAATTCACTGCCAAGGACTTCCGGACGTGGGGAGGCACGCTGGTGGCGGCACTCGCGTTCGCCGAGCGCGGCCCCGCCGAGTCGCCGGCGGAGCAGAAGCGAGCGGTCGTCACGGTCATGCGCATCGTCGCGGAGCGGCTCGGGAACACGCCCGCGGTTGCCAGAGCCTCGTACGTGAGCCCCGCGGTCGTGGAGCAGTACCTGGACGGCCGGACGATCGAGGACTTCCGCCCGCGCCATCTCCGGGTGGTGGGAGCGCGCGATCTGGGTCTCGATCGCGAGGAGCAGGCACTGCTGAGCCTGCTCCGCTCGTGGCGAATCCGCCGGGCGCGACAGGCGGCGTAGATTCTCCTCGGAAATGTGGTTAAGGTTCCAGCACGCGAACTGCACGAGGGAGGAACATTGGCTCGAAAAACGGTGCTGGTATGTGACAAGTGCAATACCGAGGTCGGCGAGGGTCGCGGAGCGTCGCTGCGAGTGACGTTCACGGACGCCCGCCGGGGTGCGAAGGCCGCGGATCTCTGCGACTCCTGCGCCGGGGACATGCCGGGCCGCGCCGCCGCACGGCGCGGCCGCCGTCCGAAGGCAGCGCAGGTCTAGGCGAGGTCTGATTCGGGGGGTCGGGGCGACCCGCCCCCCGACATCCTCGCTCGTTCCGGCAGTTTCCTCCCGGGCAACCGGGAGACGTCCAGCCGCAGGTCTACGATGGGTCGATGGGTCTGACCCTGCTCACCGGGCCCGCGCACGCGGGCAAGGTGGCGCTCCTGCTCGAGGGCTACCTGGAGCGGCTGGACGACGAGCCAGTCCTCATCGTGCCGAACCGATCGGACGTCGAGAGCTGCGAGCGCGACCTGCTGCGCCGGGCCGGCGCGCTCGTCGGCGGGACGATCGGCACGTTCGACGACCTCTTCGAGCGGATCGCGGCGGCCGACCCGGCGCGGAGGACGGTGGCCAGGGACTCTCAGCGCGTGCTCGTGGCCCGGCGGGCGCTCGCCCGCGCCAGGCTCGGCTCCCTCGCGTCCTCGACACGGTTCGCCGGCTTCGTCGACGCCCTCCTCGGCGCGGTGGACGAGCTCCACGGGGCGCACGTTGAGCCCGAGCGGGTCGAGGGCGACCTGGGCGCGATCTTCTCGGCCTACCGGGCCGAGCTCGACGCCCTCGGGCTCTGGGATCGGTCGCTGCTCCGCGCCCGCGCCGCCGAGCGGCTCGCTACCGACCTCGGAGCCTGGCATGGCGAGCCGGTCTTTGCCTACGGGTTCGAGGACCTGACGGCCTCCGAGTGGGCGCTCGTCCGAGCCCTCTCGGGGCGAGCGGACGTCACGGTCTCGATCCCGTACGAGCCTGGCCGGCCGGCCTTCGCCGCGCTCCGGGAGACGGTGGACGGGCTCGCCGGGCTCGCCGGAGGCCGGCTGCGCCAGCTGCCCCCACGCGCGCCCGGGCTCGCTCCGGGCGCGCTCGCCCACCTCGAGCGGACGCTCTTCGACGACCACAGGCCGGCGTCGCCCGCGATCGACGGTGCCGTCCGCTTCTTCGAGGGAGCCGGGCCGCGGGGTGCCCTCGAGCTGGTCGGCGAGGAGGTGCTCACGCTGATCCGCGGCGGTACCGCGCCGGAGCGAATTGCGCTCGTCTTCGGCTCGATCGAGCGCTGGCGGGCCCCGCTCGAGACGGCTTTCGGCACCCTCGGCGTCCCCTACGCCGTCGAGGGACGGCTCCGGCTCTCGCAGACCCCCTATGGCCAGGCGCTCCTAGCCCTGCTCCGCTTCGCCTGGCTCGGCGGCGGCCGCAGCGACCTCTACGGCTACCTCCGCTCGCCCTACTCCGGCATCTCGCGTCAGGCCGTCGATTTCGTCGAGGGGCGCCTGCGCGGCAGGGCGGTCTCGAGCCCGGACCGGGTGGAGGAGGAGACGCAGCGGCTGCGCGGCGCCGCGCTTCCGGCTCTCGACGGCTTGCGGGCCGCGCGCTCACCGCTCGAGGGTGCGCGAATCCTTGCTCAGACGATGGTGCGGTCGGCGTACGGGCTCGAGGCGCCGCCGGTTGACGAGGCTGCGCGCGAGACCCTGCAAGCACACGACGCGGCGCTCCGCGCCCTCGACGAGCTCGGGTCGTGGGAGCGACTGGCCGGGGTCGCCGTCGACCGCGAGGACGTCGTCGGGGCGCTCGAGCACGCGCTCGTCCGAGGGTCCCCCGCCGGAGAGCGCGGACGGGTCGCCGTGCTCGATCTGCTGCGCGCGCGGACACGGCGGTTCGACGCGGTGTTCGTGCTCGGTCTGGAGGAGGGGGTGTTGCCCCGTCGGGGCCAGCCGACGCCGTTCCTCGACGACGAGCGCCGCGAGCGCCTCTCCCCGCGACTGCGGCGGCCGGACCCGGTCGACCGCGACCGCTATCTCTTCTACACGGCCTGCACGCGCGCGACGCGTCGCCTCTACCTCGTTCGCGAGGCCGCGAGTGACGAGGGTGTTCCGCGCGATGCCGGATCCTTCTGGGAGGAGGTGCGGGGCCTGTACGACCGCGAGGAGGTCGCCCGCTGGACGCGGCGGCGCCCGCTCTCGCAGCTCACCTGGCCGCTCGAGTCCGCGCCGACGGAGCGCGAGCGGTTGCGGGCGCTCGCGACCCTTGCGGCGAACGAGGCGGGCGCGGCAGCCTCCCTTGCTAGGGCGAACGGCTGGGAGCGCCGGCTCGACCGCGCCCGCTCGGCATTCGAGCGCCGGACGCAGCTCCGCCATCCGGCCGTGCTCGAGGCGCTCGCGAGCCGCCTCACCTTCAACGTCACCGAGCTCGAGCGGTACGCCGACTGCTCGCAGGCCTGGTTCGTCGAGCGCTATCTCGATCCGAAGACGATCGACGCGGAGGTGGACGCGAAGCTCAAGGGCTCGGTCGCCCACAACGCGCTGCACAAGTTCTTCGGCCGGCTGCCGAAGGAGGTCGGCTCGGAGCGGGTGGAGCCCGAGCGGCTGGACGAGGCGCTCGCGCTGATGGGCCGCTGCCTGGACGAAGCGGTCCAGGGCATCCGGATGGAGCTCTCCGGGCTGCAACGGCGCGAGCTTCGCCAGACCCTGGCGCGCGACCTCGAGCAGCTCGTCCGGCTCGAGGCCGAGAGCGAGCTCGCGCTGGTTCCGCGGCGCTTCGAGGTCTCCTTCGGCTCGGAGCGCTCCGCGCCGGAGCTGCAGCGGGGCCTCGACCTCGGCGGGATCAAGCTCTCGGGGAAGATCGACCGGATCGACGTCGATCCCCACAGCGCCAGCGGGATCGTCGTCGACTACAAGTCGGGCCGCAGCGCCCACTCCGCGGTCGAGATCGAGAAGGAGCTCCGCCTCCAGGTCCCGCTCTACATGCTCGTTCTCCGCGACCTCGTGGGAATGGAGCCGCTCGGCGGCGTGTACCGGCCGCTCGGGGGTGACCGCAAGCCGCGCGGCCTGCTCCGCGCCAGCGCGAAAGCCGGCTCGCTGCCGGGGTTCTCCCACAACGACTACCTCGACGAGGACGCCTTCTGGGTGCAGGTGGAAGGTGCCCGCGAGACGGGAAGGGCGCTCGCCGAGCGGATCCGAGCCGGGGACGTGCGCCACGATCCGAAGGGCGGGGACTGTCCCGCCTGGTGCGACCTCTGGACCGTCTGCCGGGTGCCGCGCGCGTGACGGCCTGGACTCCGAATCCCGAGCAGCGCGCGGCAATCGAGGCCCGGGGGCGCGTTCTCCTCTCGGCGGGCGCCGGCACCGGCAAGACCGCAGTTCTGGTCGAGCGCTTCGCGAGGGCGGTGTGCGACGAGGGCCTCGACGTCGACTCGGTGCTCGCGATCACGTACACGAGGCGCGCCGCGGGCGAGCTCCGCGGCCGGATCCGCGCTGCGCTACTCGAGCGAGGTCGGCACGACCTGGCCCGTGAGCTCGACGGGGCCTGGATCTCGACGATCCACGGCTTCTGCAACCGGCTCCTCAAGTCGTACCCCTTCGCGGCGGGGCTCGATCCGCGCTTCCGCGAGCTCGACGAAGCCCAGGGCTCGGTCGTGCGGAGCGAGGCCTTCG
This sequence comes from Actinomycetota bacterium, assembly GCA_013695295.1. Taxonomy (GTDB): domain Bacteria; phylum Actinomycetota; class Thermoleophilia; order Gaiellales; family Gaiellaceae; genus JACDAS01. The sequence goes on from JACDAS010000129.1 coordinate 7,305, forward strand.
AGCGCGCTCTCACGGACTTCTGCTCGAGCGACGAGCCGGCGAGGCTCGCGCTGCTGGCCTCCTACGGCTCGCGGCGGCTGCGGACGATGCTGATCGGCGTCTACGAGACGCTGCGCTCGGCCGGGCGCGAGCTCGTGCTCTCGCTCGGGGAGGCCAGGTCGCTCCCCGAGCGCCTCGGGGAGCTGGTCGAGGCGGCTCGCTGCCTGGCCGCGGACGCCGCGGCGACCGAGGCCCAGATCGCGGCGGCCCGCGGGCTGCTCGATCTCCTCGACCGCGACCCCATTCCCGACCGCCTGCTCGACCTCACCGCCTTCCGGACGCGCGGCGAGCGTGCGGCGAGCTTCGAGGAGGCCCGTCGCGGCGTCGAGCAGGCTGCGCTCGACCGGCTCGCGGCACGGGACCGCGATCTCCTCCAGGAGCTCCTCGAACGCTTCGCCGGCGAGTATGCGGCCGCGAAGGAGCGCGAGTCGCTGGTCGACTTCGAGGATCTCCAGCTGCGCGCGCGCGACCTGCTGCGAGACCACCCTGAGGTTCGCGAGCGCGAGCAGCTCCGCTTCCGGTCGATCATGGTCGACGAGTTCCAGGACACGAACCGGCTTCAGTGCGAGCTCGTCGACCTGCTCGCGGGCGGCCCCTCGACCCCGGAGCTCTTCTTCGTCGGCGACGAGTTCCAGTCGATCTACGGCTTCCGGCACGCGGACGTCCAGGTGTTCCGGGAGCGGCGGGAGCGGGAGGGCGGCGGTCTCGCGCTCACGCGCAACTACCGGTCGCGTCCCGAGGTGCTCGCGGCCGTGAACCACCTCTTCGAGGCGGACTTCGGCGAGGGCTTCCAGCCGCTCGCCGCCTCCGCCGAGTTCCCCGACCCCGTGTTCGGGCATCCGGTCGAGCTGTTGGTCACGGACAAGTCGACCTATGCCGAGACCGGCGTCCACTGGCGGCGAGGCGAGGCGAGGCACATCGCCCGGCGGGTCAGGGAGCTCGTCGACTCGGGGGCCGCGGCGCCCGGGGAGATCGTGCTCCTGTTCGCGGCGGGCACGGACGCGGAATGGTACGAGGAGGAGCTCCGCCGCCAGGGCCTGCCGACGTCCCGTGCGACCGGGCGCGGCTACTTCGGCCAGCAGCAGGTCGTCGACGTCCTCTCGTACCTGAGGCTGCTCCACAACCGCTACGACGACCAGGCCCTGCTGACGGTGCTCGCGTCACCTTTCGTGGGCGTCTCGAACGACGCGCTCGTGCTGATCCGCCGCGCCGCGCCGCGCCGGCCCCTCTTCACGGCGATCGAGCGCGTGCTGCCGCCGGAGCTCGACGAGCGAGACGCCCAGCTGCTGCGTGCGTTCAGACAGCGGTACGAGCGCCTCGTCTCGGCCTCGACGCGGCTCTCGCTCGAGCGGCTCTGCGAGCTCGTCGTCGGCGAGCACGACTACGACCTCGCGGTTCTCGCCCAGTGGGACGGCCGCAGGCGCTTTGCCAACATCCGCAAGCTCGCCAGGCTCGCCCGGTCGTACGAGGAGCTGCGCGGGCCGGACATCGAGGGCTTCGTCCGCTTCGTGCGGGACCAGGAGGCTCTCGGGGCGAGGGAGCTCGAAGCCGTCGCCGAGGAGGAGGGGGCCGACGCCGTGCGGCTGCTGACGATCCATGCGGCGAAGGGCCTCGAGTTCAAGGTGGTCGTCGTCGCAGACGCGGGGCGGGACCGCCAGCCGCCCTCGGGCGACGACATCCTCGCCCTCTCGGACGGGCGCTTCGGCTTCCGGGTCGCCGATCCGCTCACGAGCGTCAGGCGCGCCGCCTTCGCGTACGAGGACGTGAAGGAGCGGCTCGTCCAGGAGGAGCGCGAGGAGCGGCTTCGCCTCTACTACGTCGCCATGACCCGCGCGATCGATCGCCTGATCGTCTCGGGCGCGATCGACCCCGGTCGCCCCGCCGAGGCGCAGACGCCGATCGGCTGGGTGCTCGGGCGGCTCGACGCCGAGGCAGAGCTGGCCGGCGCGCTCGAGGAGCCCGTCGAGCTCGAGCGCGGCGCGGCGCGGCTCCTGGTCCGGGTCGACCGCTACCGCCCCGAGCTCCACGTGCCGCCGGCCGAGCCCGAGCGGGCCGCGGAGCCGGAGACGGGGCAGCTCGTCCTCTTCTCGGCGTTGCCGGAGCCGGCGCGCTCGCCCGCGCTCACGCTTCCCCCGCTCGAGCCCGTCCCGCCCGCGCCGGCGCACGCGCTCCGGAGCCTGTCCTACAGCGCCCTCGCCCTCTTCGGGACCTGCTCGTACCGCTACTACGCCGAGCGGGTCGCCGGACTGCGTCCGACCGACGCCGGCCGGGGTGATCGTTCCGACCGCCCCGGCCTCGCCGCCACCGAGGTGGGGGACGCCGTGCACCGTCTGCTCGAGCTCGTCGCTCTGCACGCGCCGAAGCCGCCGGACACAGAGCTCGTGCGGGCCTGGTATCCCGCCGTCTCCGACGAGGAGCTCGAGCGAATCGGGTCGCTCGTCGAGGCCTACTGCGAGTCGGACCTCGCGGCCCGCGTCGCGGCGCTCGAAGACGCCCGGCCCGAGCGCTCCTTCGCCTTCGAGCACGACGGCGTGCTTCTGCACGGCAGGCTCGACGTGCTCCACCGTGGCGGCGAGCGCGCCCTGGTCGTCGACTACAAGACGAACGTCCTCGGCGAGTCGTCCCCGGAGGAAATCGTCGAGTCGGAGTACGGGCTGCAGCGGCTCGTCTACGCTCTCGCCCTCCTGCGCGGGGGCGCGAAAGAGGTCGAGGTCGCCTACCAGTTCCTCGAGCGGCCGGCAGAGGTCGTCTCGTGCGTGTTCGGCCGCGCCGACGTGCCAGAGCTGGAAGGCGTTCTCTCGAAGGCGATCGCGGCGATCCAGGCCGGTGGGTTCCACCCGTCGCCGAGCGAGTTCGCCTGCCGGACGTGCCCGGCCCTCGACGTCGTGTGCGCCGGGCCGAGGTTGCGCGGGCGCGCCGAGCAAGAGCCCGCAGCCACCGCCGCCCTCGCCTGACCTAGGACGCGGGATTCCTTGCCGCGGAGCTACGTGCACGAGGCGCGCCGGCGCGTGGGGCGACGGCGCGCGCGGATCGGACCGATCGTCGAGCGCCTCGTCGCCGAGCACCCGGATGCGACGATCGCGCTTCGCTTCCACTCGGACCTCGAACTGCTCGTCTCCGTGATGCTCTCGGCGCAGACGACCGACGTGAATGTCAACAAGGTGACGCCCCTCCTATTCGCCAAGTACCGCGGCCCGGAGGACTACCTCGCGGTCCCCGCAGAGGAGCTCGAGCGCGACATCTTCCAGACCGGCTTCTACCGGCAGAAGGCAAGGGCGATTCGCGGGACGATGCGCCTGCTGATCGACGAGTTCGGCGGCGAGGTCCCGCGGCGGCTCGAGGAGCTCGTCCGCCTGCCCGGGGTCGCGCGGAAAACCGCGAACGTGGTGGCAGCCGAGCGTGGTGAGGCGCAGGGAATCGTCGTCGACACGCACGTACGGCGGCTCTCGCAGCGGCTCGGTCTCACTCGCCGCGAGGATCCCGTGAGGATCGAGCTCGACCTCCAGCGCCTCGTCCCTCGGCGCGACTGGGGCCGGCTCCCGCACCTGCTGATCTGGCACGGGCGCCGAGTCTGCGTCGCGCGCCGGCCACGCTGCGAGAGCTGCGCCCTCAGCGACCTCTGCCCGTCGAGCCGGGTGTAGCTCTTGGCGCTACGTGCGCGGAGCAAGCGCGACGAGCAGGCCGCCGTCCGCGTCGTAGGCGGGGAAGAAGTCCGCCATCACGTTCTTGCGCTGCCCGCCGCGGGTCTGCAGCTCGAGTGTCTCCCCGAGTCTCCGGACGCCCCACTCCAGCGCGAGCCTGACGGGGCTCTGCTCGGCCTCGAAGCCCGCAAGGCCCAGCCCTTCGACGACGTCCTTTCCCATCAGGTCCGCATCGCGGTAGCCGGTGAGCTCGAAGACGCCCCGACCGGCGGCGAGCACGCGCCCGCCCGCGTCGCAGGCGACGAGCCCCGAGCCGGGGGCCGGGTAGTAGTCGTCCATCAGCTCGAACAGAAAGCCGAAGCCGCAGTGCTGGCAGGCCACCGCCTGGTCGTCCAGGAGGCTCTCCGCGCGGTCCGCGTCGATCGAGCGGTCTTTGCAGTTCGGGCAGATGAAGTACGGCATCTGCCCCTAGACCTCTGCAGGCTCGCTCCGGGGGGCGGTCGACGCCGTTCCTGGGTGGCCTTCGCGGGCGGCGAGGAAGCGCTCGGCGTCGAGCGCGGCCATGCACCCCGATCCGGCCGCCGTCACGGCCTGCCGGTACACGTGGTCCTGCACGTCGCCCGCCGCGAAGACGCCCGCGACGTTGGTCTCGGTCGACCCGGGCCGCGTCACGAGGTAACCGGCGTCGTCGTGGTCCAGCTGGTCGAGGAAGAGCTTCGTGCTGGGGTCGTGCCCGATCGCCACGAAGAGCCCCTGCGCGTCGACCTCGTGCGTCTCGCCGGTCCGGACATCCTGGTAGCGGACGCCGGTGACGCCGGAGGCCCCGCCGAGGACCTCCTCGACAACGGCATTCGTGACGAACTCGATCTTCTCGCTCGCCCGGGCGCGGTCGAGCATGATCGGCGAGGCCCTGAACTCGTCGCGGCGGTGAAGGATGATCACGCGGCTCGCGAACTTCGTCAGGAAGGTCGCTTCCTCCATCGCCGAGTCGCCGCCGCCGACGACGACGACGACCTTCTCCCTGAAGAAGGAGGCGTCGCACACGGCGCAGTACGAGACCCCCCGCCCCTGGAGTTGCTGCTCCGACGGGAGGCCGAGCTGGCGTGCGTTCGCCCCGGTGGCGACGATCACCGTCTCGGTCCGGTGCTCCGCGTCGTCGACGTAGACCCGAAACGGGTGGGAGGAGAAGTCGACACGGGCCACGTCGTCGGTGACGAACTCGGCGCCGAAACGCTCGGCCTGGGAGCGGAAGTCGCGCATCATCTCGGGTCCCATGATCCCCTCCGGGTAGCCCGGGTAGTTCTCGACGTCGCTCGTGATCATCAGCTGCCCACCCCAGGCGAAGCCCTCGATCACGAGCGGCCGCAGGTTTGCGCGCGCGGCGTAGAGGGCGGCGGTGTATCCCGCCGGCCCGCCACCGATCACGATCACCTGCCGGATCTCGTCTGTAGCCATCCTTGTATTTAACGCGCTGTTCCGGCCGACCCTTCCTGTCAGGCGGCCGGCCCGGCCCGTCAGCCCACGAGCTGGCCGCAGAGGTAGAGCTTCCCGTCGCGGGACTCGGTATCGCCTCCGGGCCTGTGGGGCCGCTCCTCGCCCGGGCGGACGAGGTGGAGGACATCCACGCCGCGCGCGACTAGGAGCTCCGCGATCAGCGATCGGTGACAGCGCCACCAGAGGGTCTCGGCACACATCAGGCACGGTGCGGTCAGGTCGAGCGTGGCCGCGAGCGCGTGCTGCCACGGCTCGGTCCCCATCCGGGCCGCGTAGCTCCGGAAGGCGGCCGTCCGGATGCACGCGAAGCGCTCCTCGCCCGGCTCCCCGCTCAGCCGCCCTCCGAGCTCAACCACGTGCCGGTAACCGATTCCGGCCTGCGCGAGGGAGGCAGCCAGCGGCGCCTGGTTGAACTGCGGGTGTCGCCGCGAGCCGGGAAAGCGCCGCACGTCGACGACCGTCTTCGCCCCGGCCGCTGCGAGGGTCGCGACGAGCTCCTCCGCAGGCCGCGTTCCGTGCCCGATCGTGTACACACGCATCGGCAGGAATGAAATCGGTTCTCACAGGCAAGGAGGGGGCAATGCCGACGACGATCAGCTGGGAGGGCCTGCGCGACCTGGCCGGATTCCGGGCGGAGCGGGGCTGCGCGATCAGCCTCTACCTCGATCTCGACCCAAGCGTTTCTCCCACCGCCGGGGACGCGGCCACCCGGATGAGCTCGCTGCTCGACGCCGCCGAGCGCGCCGGGGAGGCCACCCGGGCCGACCTCGCGCACGACGAGCGTCAGGCGCTACGGGGTGACGTCGAGCGCATCCGGCGCTACTTCGACGAGGAGTTCAACCGCGATGGAGCCCGCGGACTTGCGCTCTTCTGCGCCGCACTCGGCGGGCTCTGGCGCCCGCTTGTCCTGACCGGGCCCGTGCCCGACGAGGTGAGGGTCGGCAGCGATCTCTACCTCGTCCCGCTCGTCCCCCTCGTCGGCCAGGGCGAAGGGGTCCTCGTCGCGGTCGTCGGGCGCGAGCGCGGAGAGCTCTACAGGCTTCGTGACGGGCGCCTGGAGGAGGTCGCGGACCGCTCGGAGCACCAGCCGCGCCGTCACGACCAGGGTGGGCGGTCGCAGGCGCGAATCCAGCGGCACATCGACCAGCGCGCCGCCGACCACCTGCGCGACGTCGCCCAGGAGCTCGACGCGCAGGTGCGCAGCCTCGGGCACCCCGGCGTGGTCGTCGTCTGCTCCGAGCAGACCCGGGCGGAGCTCTCGGAGTTCCTCTCGAGCGAGGTGCGCGGCGCGCTCATGGGCTGGGCCCACGCGGAGGCGCACGCGGGGCCTCCGGGCCTCCTCGAGGCCGTTTCGCCGGTCCTCGAGGAGTGGCGTGCGGGGCAGGAGGGTGAGGCCCTCGACCGGTGGCGCGAGGAGGCAGGCCGGGGTGGGAAGGGCGCATCGGGCTGGGCGCCGACCCTCGAGGCCGTGTCGGACGGGCGCGTCGAGCTCCTGCTCTACTCCGAGGGCGTCCACCGCGAGGCCTGGCGATGCCCGGCGTGCGGGCGCCTCGCCGCGGAGGCCGGATCGTGCCCGCTCGATGGGGAGGCGCTCGAGTCCGGCGCGGACGGGATCGACCTCGCCGTCCACCGGACGCTCGCCCACGGCGGCAGGGTCTGCGTCGCACGCCACCGCCGCGACCTGGATCCCGTCGAGGGGATCGGCGCGCTGCTGCGCTACTAGGCCGCGTCCGTCTTCGCGGCGGCGAGCTGGACGAGGGCGGCGGCGTCGCCCGTCAGCTCGGCGGCCGTCAGCGGGCGCGGAGCCCGCTCGATCGGCGAGACGGGCGGGAGCTCGCTCTTCGAGGAGATGCCGAGCTCTGGGAACCGCCTCGCAGCGGGGAGGACGCGGGTCTCGAGCGAGCCGACCGTCTCGTTGTAGGCCTCCACCGCCTTGTCGAGGCGGCTGCCGAGCCTCGCCACGTGCGCACCCATCGTCGAGAGCCGCTCGTAGAGGTCTCGCCCGAGCTCGCTCACGGCCTGCGCGCTCTCGGCGAGCTTCTCCTCGCGCCACACGAGCGCGACCGTCCTGAGCAGGGTGATCAGCGTCGACGGGCTCGCCAGGACCACCCGCTGCTGCGGCCCCTGCTCGAGGAGCAGGGGGTCGTGCTCGAGCGCGTAGTGGAAGAAGCTCTCACCGGGGAGGAACATGACGACGAAGTCCGGCGTCGGGGCGAACTGCTGCCAGTAGGCCTTCGCGCTCAGCTTGCCCATGTGATCCCGGACGTTGCGGGCATAGTCCTTCATCCGCGCGGCCTGCTTGACCTCGTCCTCCTCGTCGTGAGCCGCGAGAAGCGCCTCGATCGGTGCCTTCGCGTCGACGACGACGTGCTTGCCGCCAGGGAGCTTCACAACCAGGTCGGGGCGCAGGAGCCCTCCGTCGCCCGACGACGTGGACTGCTCGGTGAAGTCGCAGTGGAGCGACATGCCGGCCGCCTCGACCGCGCGCCGGAGCTGGAGCTCGCCCCAGCGACCCCTGACGCCAGGGGTCCGGAGCGACTTCACGAGGCGCGTGGTTTCGAGGCGCAGCTGGTCCTGGCTGCGGGCCATCGAGGTCACCTGCTGGGAGAGCGCACCGTAGGCCTGCTGGCGGGCGTTCTCGAGCTGCTTCACCTCCGTGCCGACCTTCTCGAGGGTCAGCCTGATCGGATCGACCAGCCGCTCCACCGCTTGTTGCCTGTGCACCAGGTCGGTCGTGGCCTTCGCCTGAAAGCCCTCGAGCTGGGTCCGCGCGAGCTCGAGGAACGAGGTGTTGCTCTGCCGGAGCGCGTCGGCGCAGAGCGCCTTGAAGGTGTCGGAGAGCCCGTCCTGGGTGTGCACCGTCAGCGCGAGGCGCTCCTCGAGCACGCGCCGCTCGGCGTCCAGCTCAGCCTCGAGCCGCCCGCGGTCTGCCTGGAGCCGCGCGCGCATGACGAGCACGGCAGCGACCGCGCCGAGCGCGATTCCGAGGAGAAGTGCTCCGACGGCCATAGGACCGCGGAACGTTAGAGGCCCGGTCGGACGGAGCGGGGAGGACGGCCC
>JACDAS010000086.1 GCA_013695295.1 Actinomycetota bacterium
GCTGGCGGAACGCCTTCCTCGGTCGCGAGTCGCTCTTTGCCTGGGCGATCCGCACGGAGCGGCGAAACCGGACTGCCCTGCCGGCGCGCTTCGCCCGGCCGCACCTGCGCGAGCTCCGCGTCGTCCACCTGCGCAGCCCCGCGGCTGCAGCCAGGTGGATCGCGCGGCAGGAGAACGGGCCTGATGCTTGAAAAAACCCTGCTCGGCGCGGTTTTCGCTGTGCATACTGTGTGAATGGACGATCAGGCCTGGCCCACCTCCGAGACGACCGGCGACGAGCTCGCTCTCGCCCGCCGGGCAGCCCGGCTCGACCACACGCTGAAGACGATGGAGGCGCTCGAGGCGTTCCGCGGCGAGGCGGCCGCGCTCAGGGCCGAGCTTCGCGAGCTCCGCGAGTCCCAGGCGACCAGGCCGGCGGCTCGGCACGGGATCTCCCCGGCCGAGCTGCCCGAGGGACTCGCCCGCCTTCTGGTCGAGGCCGGGTTCCTGATCGCCGTGGCGGTGATCGTCTCCCTGGCGGAGCTCGGCCGGCCCGAGATCCTCGCGGTGATGGTGGGGGCGTGGCTTCTGACCGCGCTCTTCGAGGCCCTGGCCACTCGAGGCGTCGACGCGCCGTGGACTCGTCCCGCCTACGTCATGCCGCCGCGGCCGAGGCCGGTTCAGCCACTCGAGCACACGATCGTCGACCTCGGCGCCCCGGCCGGGTCGCCCGCGCTTCCTCCTCCACCTGAGCCGCGTCACGAGCGGACGCTCACGCCGCGTCTTCCCCGCCTGCTGCGGCGCGGGAAGCGGACGGAGGTTCCCGCCTAAAAACGAGTTCTACGAGCTAGGCGCGAGCTCGTGCACGAGCGGGCCGGTGTCGAGCGGGTCGAAGCCGAGCCTCCGCGCGACCTCCTCGCTCGTCGGCCTCGTCCCCTCGCGGAAGAGCTCGCGCAGGCGCTCGCCCGTCTCGGGGCGGCGCCACCAATCCTCCCCCACCTCGCCGACGAGGTGGCTCCGCAGCTGCGCCGAGCGAATCCACGCTCGCAGGTAGTCGGCCGAGTAGAAGCCGCCGTCCATGTCGGCGAGGTAGTTGTCGGCCCGATAGCGGACGCCTGTCGCCTCGGTCAGTTTCTCCTCGTAGCCCGTGGAGGTCCCTCCGTCCTCCGCGAAGCGAGACCAGAACTCGAGCTCGAACCGAAGCTTCGCCGCGTAGCGGCGGAAGAGCAGCGCCTCGAGGAAGATCGTCGCCTCAGCGTTCGAGACCGCGTCGGCCTCCTCGAGCCCGAAGTGCGCGCGATGCCAGTCGGGCTCGCGGGTGATCGCCTCGAGGATGTAGGAGTAGATCTCCGTCAGCGCGTGATCGCGGGAGAGACGCCTGAACGTGTACGGCAGCGAAGGGTCGCACCCGGCGTAGTGCAGCGCATGCCCCGCTTCGTGGAGAAAGGCCTGGTAGTCGTGCAGCCCGCCCTGCGCCCTGGTGATCAGATGCACGATCCGCGGGGGATCGGAGGCAATGACGCAGGCCCGGGGCGCCTTCTGGGGACGGTCGTCGAGATCGAGCCGGATCCCACCGGTCGACTTGAGATCGAGGCCGATGTCGCGCAGCGTGTCGACGCAGACCTGCGTCGCGCGCTCCTTCGTGTAGGTCGACTCGAGCGGGGAGAGGCGCCGCATGTACGGGACGTGGAAGGACCGCGGCACCTCGTCGCGCTCGGGCCCGAGCAGGCGCTCGAACCATGTGTCCCGCAGGCGCTCGTAGGCCGCCGTCGAGGCGGCGGCGGCGCGGCCGAGGGCGTCCGAGAGCTCGCGCAGGGAGATGCCTTTCTCCTCCTCGTTCCGCTCGACCGGATCGGCGATTCCCGAGAGCTCGGCGGCAAGCGGCTCCGCCGCCTTCAGCAACTCGAGGCGCTCGTCGTTGAGGCCGGCCGAGACGTCCGCCTGAAGCCCGCCCAGCTCGTCCCGGTCGGCGTACCCCGGGAGGACCGCGAGGCGAGCCTGGGCCGACCGCAGGGGCATTTCCTCGCCCTGGAATGTCACCCGGGCGCCGAGCTCGGCGTTCTCGAGCGCGTCTTCGGCCTCGGCCAGCTCGGAGACGATCAGCCCGCCCTCACAGGTCTTGCGGAGTCGGTAAAGCCGCTCGCGCTCCTCACCCGCGGTCGCTTCCTCCTCGGCCAGGCGGAGGGTCTCCAGCTGGTAGCGGCTGAACAGCCCGGCGTAGCGCCGCACGATGTCCGCCTGCTCGGAGACCTCCTTCTCCCCGACCCGGACCGCGCGACCTTCCTCGGAGCGGTCGAAGAGGTAACGCTGGAGGCGCACCTCGAAGTCGGCCGGGGTCAGGACGGAGGCAAGGGTCATCGCGGGCGGGACTGTAACCGAGGTCGCCGCGCCCCGGGCGCGCATGCAGGAGCCCACGCTGCAGCAGCCGATTTTCCTCTGACACTCCTCCGAGGTACCTCAGAGGTGTCCCCGAGAGAGCGCGTCGCGCGGCCCGCCCGGAGCTATGATCGCCGCGGGTTTGCGGCCTGCCTCCGGCACCTGGGAACGCAAGGGGTACGAGAGTGCTCTTGCGGATCTCTGGGCCGACCTCGCACGGACGCTCCACGGACTCGAGGCCGTCGCGGCGACCCCGCGGGAGCGGCTCGCCGACGAGGACGTCCTGGAGCGGCTCCCTGCGCTCCAGTACCGGCTGCACCAGGCCGGCGAGCTCGTGCTCGGACTCGAGCCACCGCCCGGGGCCGAGGCAGAGCACGCGGAGCTGACCGATGCGCTCGTCGACGCACGCGACGCGACGGGAGAGGTGCTCGAGGCCGCCGAGGAGGGCGGAGCCGATGCCGCCTTCCGGCTGGTGCACGAGTGGCGTGGCGCGCTCTTTCGGGTGCGGCTCGCACGGATGCGCCTGCACACCCGGCCGGAGCCGGCTCCCGTTGGCCCAACCCTCCCAACGGGCTACGACCGCGGGGCCCTGCTCGCGACCGTACTAGTCCTGGCCGGCACGCTCGTGGTCACGGGCGGCGCCGTCCTCGGCGCGTGGCCCGTCTGGGCCGCGGGGTTGCTCCTCGTCGCCGGCTCCCTGCTCGGCTACCGCCCGTAACCCCTTCCCCCACCCGCCCGTTAGGGCTTGGAGGATGGCAATCGAACCGGTGCACGACACGCACCCCCGGCGCGCGGAAGTCGAGCTCCCGGCACCGTTGCCGCGGCCCTCGCTCCGCTTTCGCATCCGGGCCTGGCGGGTGTTCCAGCGGGCTCTCGACCCGCTCGCTTCCCCGCGCACGCTACCCCGCCGCGACAGCCCGAAGGCGCGTTAGCGCGCGCTCCCGGCCGAGGAGCTCGAGCGACTCGAAGAGGCCCGGCGAGACCCGCGAGCCGGTCAGGGCGACGCGGATCGGCTGGAAGGCCTCGCGCGGCTTCAGCGCGAGCCCCGCGGCCACCTCCCGGAGCGCCTTCTCGATGCCGGCCGCATTCCAGGGGCGCACCTCTTCGAGCGCCGCCACCGCCGGGGTGAGGACCGCCGCATCGAGCAGCTCGGGCTCGCGTAGCTCCGGTTCCTCGAAGAGGAAGCCGGCGAACGACTCGTACTCGCCGAGCCGGACGATCTTCTCCTGCACGAGCGGGGCGCTCCTCCGCACGAGCTCCTCGTCCCAGCTGCGGCCACGCTCGCGGAGAAAGGCAACGAGCGTGCTGGCATACACCTCGGGATCGAGCCCCCGCAGGTGAACGCCGTTCATCCAATCGAGCTTGCGGTAGTCGAAGACCGCCGGGCTCGTGCCGACGCGCTCGAGCGTGAACCGCTCGACGAGCTCGGCCCGGGTCATCAGCGTCGTCCGGTCGTCGTAGCTCCAGCCGAGGAGGGCGAGGTAGTTGACGAGCGCGTCGGGCGTGTAGCCAGCCGTCCGGAACTCGTCGACGGTGATCGCCCCGTGGCGCTTGGACAGCTTGCGCCCGTCGTCGCCGTTCACGTTCGGCGAGTGGGCGTAGACCGGTACCGGGGCCCCGAGAGCTCTCAGGATCTGGATCTGCTTCGGGGTGTTGGAGACGTGATCCGGGCCGCGGATCACATGGGTGATCCCGTCTTCGGCGTCCTCGACCGGAGAGGCGAAGTTGTACGTCGGCCGTCCGTCCGAACGGACGATCACGACGTCCTCGATCGTCGCGTTCCGCACCTCGACGGGCCCGAGGATCAAATCCTCCCAGGCCGTCGTCCCCTCCTCCGGCATCCGGAACCGGATCGCGCCGTCGTCCTCGTAGGCGAGGCCCGCCTCCAGGAGCGCACCCGCCCGCTGCCGGCACAGGTCGATGCGATCGAGCTGAAACGTCACCGGCCCGTCCCAGTCCAGGCCGAGCCAGCGGAGCGAATCCTGGATCTGACCCGTCGCCTCCGCGACCTCGCGGCTCGTGTCCGTGTTCTCGATTCGCAACCGGAACTCGCCGCCGTGATGCCGGGCAAAGAGCCAGTTGAAGAGCGCTGTTCGGACGTTGCCGATGTGGAGGTAGCCCGTCGGGCTCGGGGCCATGCGAACGCGAACGGACACCGCCAATATCGTAGAGGCGTGCAGATCGGAGCCCACGTCTCGTGCTCAGGCGGCATCCATACCGCCGTCGACCGGGCCGAGGCGCTCGGGGCCGAATCGGTGCAGCTCTTCACCCAGAGCCCTCGGATGTGGCGGCCGACGAACCACGACCCGGCCAACCTCGAGCGCTTCAAGACGCGCCGCGCCGAGGCAGGCCTCGGGGGCGTCGTGTGCCACGCGCTCTACCTCGTGAACCTCGCGAGCCCGGACGAGGCGCTCTACGCGAAATCCGTCTCGGCGCTGCAGAACACCGTGGAGGTCGGCTGCGCAATCGAGGCGGACGCAGTCGTCTTCCACGTCGGCTCCCACCTCGGCGCGGGGTTCGAGGCGGGGCTCGGACGCGTCGTGGCGGCGCTCGAGTCCGTGCTCGACCGCTGCTCCGACACGACGTGGCTCTGCCTCGAGAACTCGGCCGGAGCCGGTGGGACGATCGGCCGCTCGTTCGACGAGCTGGCCGTGCTGTTCGAGCGGCTCGGCCACCACCCGCGGCTCGGGGTCTGCCTCGACTCGTGCCACCTCTTCGTGTCGGGCTACGACGTCGGCGAGCGGGACACGCTCGACGGGCTGCTCGCGGACCTGGACGCGCGGATCGGCTTCGAGCGGCTCCGGGTTCTGCACGTCAACGACTCCAAGGCGCCGCTCGGCTCGAACCTGGACCGTCACGAGAACATCGGCGAAGGCCTGCTGGGCGAGCGGCTCGGGGTCTTTCTCGGCCACCCCGCGCTCCAGGGTCTGCCGGCCCTGCTCGAGGTGCCCGGCCGGGAGGGCAAGGGCCCCGACGCCGAGGAGCTGCGGAAGGCCCGCGAGCTGCGGTCCCGCTGGCTCTAGTGGCCTGGGACGCGGTCGACCGCTACCTCACCGCGCTGCTCGTCCCCCACGATCCCGCGCTCGCCGCGTCGCTCGCCGCGGCCGCCGAAGCGGGGCTGCCGGCGCACGAGGTCTCTCCGACGCAGGGCAAGCTGCTCCACCTGCTCGCCCGGGCCTGCGGCGCTCACCGCATCCTCGAGCTCGGCACGCTCGGCGGCTACAGCACGATCTGGCTTGCGCGGGCGCTTCCGCCGGACGGCCGGCTGGTGACCCTGGAGCGCGACCCGCGCTACGCCCAGGTCGCTCGCTCGAGCATCGCGGCCGCCGGGGTGGCCGACCGCGTCGAGCTGCACGTCGGGCCCGCTCTCGAGACCCTGCCACGGCTCGCGAAGCAGGAGCCCTTCGACCTGACCTTCGTCGACGCGGACAAGGCCAGGAGCGCGGAGTACCTCGAGTGGGCGATTCGACTCTCCCGCCGCGGCAGCCTGATCGTCGCGGACAACGTCGTTCGAGGGGGCGCGGTCGCCGACGCCTCGAGCGCCGACCCCGCCGTCCGGGGGGTGCGGCGCTTCTACGAACTCCTCGCCGCCGATCCCCGGGTGAGCGCGACGGCGATCCAGACGGTCGGCAGCAAAGGCCACGATGGCTTCGTGCTGGCGCTCGTCACCGCCGACCCGGAGGTCAGGAGGCTTTGAGCTCGGCGAAGATGCGGAAGTTCGGCTCTCCGAGCGGGAGCTCGTAGAACTCGGGGTTGACGCAGCCGAGCTCGTCGCCGCGCGTCGCGTAACAGGCCTCGACCTCGACCCGGCACATCGGCAGCGGCCGGTGCGTCGCGCGGACGGCGCCGAAGCCGCCGCGGCGCCGCTCGGCAGCGCGCAGCAGGTCGACGTCGAGCTCGACGTCGTACACCTTCTGCATGCAGCCGATGTACGTGTGGCCGTGATCCTCGTAGGAGTAGACGAACGGACACGCCCGCTCGAGACACGCCGACGGGTACACGACCTTGTCACAGTGCACCTCGCAGCGCTGACAGGCGACCTCGTCCTGGGGACGGAGCGGAAGGACGCACTCGACCTCGCTCGTTTGCGGCTGCACGACAGGGATTTTCGGTACGGACGCCCCGCGGCGCAAGACTTGACTTTTCCCGCTGGTTCAGGCATGCGTCGCGAGCGGCCTTCCTCGGGGGCCACGAGCCGGTGCTGGATAGGGTAGGCGCGTGGCGCGGAGGCTCCTTTGGTCGTCGCTCGCCCTTGCGCCCGTCGTGATCGTACTCAGGTTCGCGTTCAACGCGAGCGACGTCCTGCTCTTCGTGCTTGCGGCGGCCGCGCTGATCCCGCTCGCCTGGCTGATCGGCGAGGCGACCGAGCACGCGGCCGAGCACACGGGCGCGGGCGTGGGTGGCTTCCTCAACGCCAGTTTCGGCAACGCCCCGGAGCTGATCATCGCGACGTTCGCGATCGCCGACGGCCTGCCGGACGTCGTCCGCGGGTCACTGGCGGGGAGCGTCGTCTCGAACATCCTGCTCGTGCTCGGCGCGGCACTCGCGGTGAGGGGCGTCAGCGAGGAGCGACTCGACCGGCGCTCGCTGATGGTGCAGCTCGGCCTCGTGGGGCTCGCCGTCGCGCTCCTCCTGATCCCATCCGTTCCGGGCTGGCACGGAGATCCCGAGCGCCACTCGCTCGCGGTCGCGACCCTGCCTGTCGCGATCGTCCTGCTCTGCCTGTACCTCGTCATCACGGCACAGGGGCTGCGGCGTCACCGCCAGCTGCACCGCATCGAGCCCGAGGCCGGCGGCATCGCGGGCTGGACGCTGCCGATCGCGCTCGCGGTGCTCGCCGCCACGACCATCGTCACCGCCCTCGTCAGCGAGGTGCTCGTCCACTCGCTGGACACGTTCGCCGAGCAGGCGCACATCTCGGAGTTCTTCATCGCAACCGTGATCGTCGCCATCGTCGGCAACGCCGCCGAGCACGGGGGCGCCATCGTGATCGCACGCCGCGGGAAGATCCGGCTCGCGACCGAGATCGCGATCTCCTCGAGCGCCCAGGTCGGGCTGTTCGTGATCCCCGCAGTGGCGCTCCTCTCCTGGCTCGTGACGCCGGCCCTGCCGCTGACCTTTCGGCCGGTCGAGCTCGCCGCCATGGGAGGAGCGGCCGTCTTCGTCGCGTTCGTGGTCGCGGACGGCAAGGCGCGGAAGTCCGAGGGCTACCTACTGCTGGCGGTGTACGTCGCCGTCGCCGCCGGCTTCTGGTTCGCGGGAGATCGCTAGCCCTCGCGCTGGCCCGCGTCCGGGGCCGCGGAACCGAAGACCTCCGGCGTCCGCGTGCACGGGTAGGTCGCCCAGTAGAGCCTCACCGGCTCACCGGCCTCGTCGCGTGCGACCCGCAGCAGCTCGCCGCGCTCGCGCCCCGAGACGACGCGGAAGCGATCCGCGCCCTCCGCCTCGAAGACGGCAGGCGGGCGCTCCCGCGGCGCGTCGACGAGCCGCGCCTCGAGCCGGTCGGCGCGGTAGCTCAGGACGAACTCCATCCCCTCCGTCCACCAGCGGCCGAGGAGCGGGGCGATCTCGTCGGGCGCCGGCGTCCCGGGCCGCCAGGGCTCCTCCTCGAGAGGAAACGCCTCGATCGCGCGCTCTGCCAGCGTGAGCGCCGTCTCCTCCAGGGCCGGCCAGACCGACGAGTTCGCCAGGACGACGGCGCCGATCTTCTCCCGGCGCGAGTACACGAGCATCGCGAGGAAGCCCGGCATCGCGCCCCCGTGCCCGCCGAAGATGCGATCGCCCCGCCGGTGGAGCATGGGCCCGAGGCCCCAGGCGAGCAGCCAGCGGTCGGGCTCGGCCATCACCTGGACGGCGTGCATCTGCTCGACCGTCGCCGGCTCGAGCACGGAGGGGTCGGGGTCGGCGAGGAATGCCCCCCAGCGCGCGAGGTCGCCCGTGGTGCTCCAGAGCTGTCCGATCGGCGCGGAGCGCTGCAGCACGAGTTCGGCCTCCGGCCTGACGCCCTGCTGATACGGCTCGACCAGATACCCGCGTGCCGAGGGGCTCTCCGGCAGCCAGGTCGTCCGCGAAAGCCCGAGCGGCTCGAGGATTCGCTCCTGCAGGTACCGCTCGGCCGGCATCCCCGCGACCCGGGCGACCACCTCGCCGAGCAGCGCATAGCCGAGGTTCGAGTAGTGCCAGTGCTCCCCCGGGGGGAGCACCTGCTCGGCGTCGACGACTCCGGCCAGGAGCTCCTCGCGGGGCGGGTCGACCATGGCCTCCCACATCTCGCCGGGAAACTCGCGCTGCAGCCCGGACGCGTGCGCCAGGATGCGCCGCAGGGTCGGCGTGGCGTGCGAGACACCGGGGATGTGCTCTCCGAGCGGATCGTCGAGCTCGAGCCTGCCCTCGTCTCGCAACTGCATGATCGCCGCGGCTGTGAAGGTCTTGGTGATCGACCCGATCCGGTACTGGTGCTCGGGCGTCGCCTCGACCCCGGATTCCACCTGCGCGAGACCCACTGCCTCGCTCCACACGACCTCGCCGTCGCGGAAGACGGCCGCGCTCAGGCTGGGCAGCCGCTGCTCGGACTGCGCCGTCGAGACGGCTCGGCCGAGCTCGAGCGCGAGCGTGTCAGGCGCGGACAAGGACCCCGAGCGCCTTCGGGATCAGCTCGATTGCCTGCTCGACCGCCTCGTCGGTGACGTCGAGGTGCGTCACCGCTCTGAGGACGTTCGGGTGGATCGTCGCGGAAAGGCCGACTCCCTCGCCTGCCAGACGCCGCAGGGCGTCCTGGGAGGTCAGCCCGAGCGCGCCCACATCGACCTGGACGAAGTTCGTCTCCACCGCGTCGAGGTCGATCGGCAGGCCCGCCTCGAGCAGGCCCTCGCCGAGGCGACGGGCGCGCGTGTGATCCTCGGCGAGGCGATCGAAGTGGTGCTCCAGGGCATAGACCCCTGCCGCGGCCACGATCCCGGCCTGGCGCATGGCTCCTCCGAACTGGTGCTTCAGCCTGCGCGCCTCGGCCATGCGCTCGTCCGAGCCCGCGATGAGGGCGCCGAGCGGGCAGCCGAGGCCCTTCGAGAGGCAGAGGGTGACGGTGTCGAACGGAGAGGCGAGCTCGCGAGCGGGTGTGCCCAGCGCCACGGCGGCATTCAGCAGCCGGGCGCCGTCCAGATGGAGGTCGATGCCGAGCTCGCGGCAAGTGGCGACGACAGCGCGGAGCTCGCTGGGCGGCCAGATGCGGCCGCCTGAGGCGTTGTGCGTGTTCTCGACCGAGACGATCCGCGTCCGGGAGACGTGGGTCGAGTCGCCCGGCCGGAAGGCTCGCCGGACCTGAGCGGCCGTGAACCGGCCACCGACCGACGGCAGCGGCCGCGCCATCAGGCCCGCGTGCACCGCGGGCCCGCCGAGCTCTGCGATGAAGATGTGCGAGTTCTCCTCGGCGATCACCTCGTCACCGGGCCGGCCCAGGACGCGCAGGGCGATCTCGTTGGCCATCGTCGCGGTCGGGAGGAAGACGGCCTCCTCCTGGCCGAGGAGCTCCGCTCCCGATCGCTCGAGCCGCAGGACGGTGGGATCCTCGCGGCGTTGCTCGTCGCCGACGACTGCGTACGCGATCGCCTCGCGCATCGCCGGCGTCGGCTGCGATTTCGTGTCGGAGCGAAGCTCGATCACGAAGCTATTCTCGCAGCGATGGACCTGGTGGCTCTCGAGGAGACGCTCGCCGCGCACGGCGAGCCGGCGTACCGGGAGGCCCAGGTCTGGGCGTGGGCAGCGGGCGGCGCCGGCTCGTACGAGGAGATGACGAACGTCCCCTCGTCGCTGCGCGCGGCGCTCGCGCGCGAGGTGCCGCTCTCGACGCTTCTACTCGAGCACGAGGCCCACGCCCGCGACGGCACCGTCAAGGCGCTGTTTCGCACCGGAGACGGCCATCCGGTCGAGGCGGTGCTGATCCGCTATCGCGACGGCCGCCGCTCGATCTGCGTCTCCTCGCAGTCGGGGTGCCCGCTCACCTGCACCTTCTGCGCCACCGGGGCAATGCGCTTCGGACGGAACCTCACCGCCTCGGAGATCCTCGACCAGGCCCTCCACTTCCGGCGCCTCGAACCGGTCGACAACTGCGTCTTCATGGGGATGGGCGAGCCGATGTTGAACCTCGACCATGTCCTCGGAGCAGCCCGCCGGCTCCCGGACCTCGGGATCACGCACCGGCGGACGACCATCTCCACGGTCGGCTGGCTTCCCGGGCTGCGGCGGTTCGCCCGAGAGGTCGGCGAGCCGATCCGGCTCGCGCTCTCGCTCCACGCAGCCGATCCGGCGCTCCGGAGCCGGCTGATGCCCGTCAACGACCGCTATCCGCTCGGCGAGGTCCTCGCCGAGTGCCGCCGCTACGTCGAGCTGCGCGGCCGCAGGGTCTTCGTCGAGTACGTCATGCTCGCGGGGGTCAACGACTCGCCCGAGCACGCGCTGCAGCTCGCGCTCGTGCTCGACTCGAAGGCCTTCAAGGTCAATCTGATCCCGTACAACCCGACCGGGCGCTTCGACGGGTCGTCGCGCGAGGCCATCGCCGCCTTCAAGGGCGTGCTCGACCGCGCGCGAATCCCGGCGACCGTGCGACTGACGCGCGGCCGAGACATCGCGGCTGCGTGCGGCCAGCTCGCAGCGGCGCCGGGAGTCGCGGCGGTCAGGCGCCCTTCTGAACCTCGAGCTGTCTCGGCTCGGCCGGAGACTCGACGGCGAGGTCGGGATGCGCGTCGAAGCCATACCTGACGACGGCCCGCTTCGCGGCCAGCACCTCGTCCAGCCGGCGAACCGGCCGGTCGTGGGGCGCCTCTTTCAGCAGCTCGGGCGACTCGGCGGCCTCGCGCACGATCGCCAGCATCGCGTCGACGAAGGCGTCGAGCGTCTCCTTCGTCTCGGTCTCGGTCGGCTCGATCATCAGCGCCTCGGGCACGACGAGCGGGAAGTAGATCGTCGGCGGATGGAAGCCGTAGTCCATCAGGCGCTTGGCGACGTCCAGGGCGCTGACGCCGTGCTCGCGCCGGAGCGCGCGGGCCGAGAGGACGAACTCGTGCATGCAGAGTCGGTCGTACGGGAGCTCGTAGGCGTCGCGGAGCCGGGCGAGCATGTAGTTGGCGTTCAGCACCGCCGCCTCGGACATCTCCCGTAGCCCCGGCCCGTACATGCGGATGTAGGCGTAGGCGCGCACGAAGACGCCGAACGGGCCGGTGAACCCGCGCACCTTGCCGATCGACTTCGGGCGCTCGTGGTCGAGTGCGAACCGGTCGCCCTCGCGGACGATCGCGGGTGTCGGCAGGAACGGCTCGAGCCGGTCTCGCACCGCGATCGGCCCGCCGCCGGGGCCCCCGCCGCCGTGCGGCTGCGAGAACGTCTTGTGCAGGTTGAAGTGGACGATGTCGAAGCCCATGTCGCCCGGGCGGGAGATCCCGCAGACCGCGTTCAGGTTCGCGCCGTCGTAGTAGAGGAGCGCCCCAGCGTCGTGGAAGATCGAGGCGACCTCGACGATGTGCTCGTCGAAGAGGCCGAGCGTCGACGGGTTCGTCAGCATCAGGCCCGCGGTGCGCCCGTCGACCTTCGAGCGGAGGTCCTCGAGATCGAGGTTGCCGCGGGCGTCGGTGCCGACCTTGCGGAGCTTGTACCCCGCCATCGTGACACTCGCCGGGTTCGTCCCATGGGCGGTGTCGGCGGTCACGATCGTGTCGCGCTCCTCGCCGCGGTCTGCGAAGTAGGCGCGCATCAGCATCAGGCC